>CAYYXZ010000008.1:5169-17266 GCA_964475715.1 uncultured Marinosulfonomonas sp.
TATGAGGTGTGCAATGTTGCGGTCAATTATTTCTGCGTTAATATCCATTGGCTTTCTGGCATCTTGCGATAGCCCGCATCCTGCATTTATGGGTGTGGAAAAACAGGTGATTACGGTTGATGGCAGCACTTTTCATGTGCGCATCAAAGAACACACCGCCACCGCCACCCGCACAAATTTTGAACGTATCCCGAAAATTGGCGACACATTTCCAAAGGCTAAAATTGCGATGGAGCAGGCCAGCGGCTGCAAAGTTGCCTCTGGATCCATGCGTGGCGATCCGGCCGTTATAGTGGCTAAACTGGATTGCTACTAACCGCTCAATCGCGCCAATCTTGCCCGCGCCGAATTTGATTTAGGCACCCATAAACCCCGCTCGATCGCCTCCTCCAGCCGCTGTGCAATTTCGCGCAAAGCAGGCGCATTGTTATCGGCAATAAATTCCCGCGTGTCGTCATCCTCTAAAAACGCCGTGTAAACCAGATCAAAATGATGGCCCCGCACAGCCCCCGTGGTGGCGGCAAAAGCAAACAAATAATCCACAGTCGCAGCCATTTCAAACGCCCCTTTATAACCGTGGCGCTTCACCCCCTCGATCCATTTCGGGTTCACCACGCGGCTACGCACAACGCGGCCAATTTCATCCTCGAGCGTGCGAATTACCGGACGTTCAGGGCGTGAATGATCATTGTGATAAATCGGCCGATCCCGCCCCTGAAGCGTTGAAACAGCCGCCGCCGCCCCGCCTTCAAATTGGTAATAATCGTCACTGTCCAAAATATCATGCTCGCGATTATCCTGATTTTGCACAATCGCCTCGGTCTGGCCAAGACGCGCCTCAAACCCCTCGCGGTCCTTCACACCGTCGGCATCCTTGCCGTAAGCATAGCTGCCCCACTCCAGATATGCCTCGGCCAAATCCGCCTTATCGGCCCATAACCGCTCGTCAATCATCGCCTGCAATCCAGCGCCATACGCCCCGGGTTTAGAGCCAAACACCCGCGCCGCCTGACCATCTTGGCCAAATCGCGCCGCCGCCGGATTCAAATCCGCCGGCTCATCCAGCGCCATAACCGCCCGTGCAGCACTATCAACCAGCGCAATCAATTGGGGAAATGCATCACGGAAAAAACCGGAAATGCGCAAAGTCACGTCAACACGCGGCCGGCCCAAAACACCCTGCGGCAAAACCTCAAAACCCGTCACCCGCCGGTTCGCGCTATCCCATTTCGGCTTCACCCCCATCAAGGCCAAACACTGGGCAATATCATCCCCGCCGGTGCGCATATTGGCGGTGCCCCACGCGGTTAGCAACATTGTGCGCGGCCAGTCACCGTGGGTTTGCAAATGTTTTTCAATCAACAAATTGGCCGATTTCCAGCCCAAGGCCCAAGCCGTCGGCGTTGGCACCGCGCGGCTATCAACGCTGAAAAAATTCCGGCCTGTCGGCAAAACATCCAACCGTCCACGGGTGGGCGCGCCGGATGGTGCCGGGGCGACGAATTGCCCTGCAAGAGCGGTAAGAAGCCCCGTTTCCTCGGCAGGACCACAGCCCTTCACACAGGGTAAAACGCTATTTTTCACATGCTCCAATACCGCCAAAGATTGCGGCCCGACAGCCTCAGAATCATGGTCCAGCATCTTTGCAGCCAGCATTTCCAGCCGCTCGATCGTATCGCCGTTGCTCCGCCAGTTATCCTCACAAATACCCGCTAAAATTTCCGGCTGCGGCCCGGTCCATTTGGCGGCCATATCAGCATCCAGCGGATCAAACCCCAAATCCAGATCCTGCGAAATTGCCCGTATCAAAGACGCATCAGCCCCCTTGCCTTGGTCTCGCGGCACCCGAACCAGCGCCTGCACCAAATCGCGCTGCAACCGCCCCGTCGGAGATTGGCCGAACACATGCAACCCATCCCTGATTTGCGCCTCTTTCAGCTCGCATAAATAAGCATCCAGCTTGGCCAAATCGCCATCATCATCCGAACCCGTCAGCCCGGCATCCTCGCCCAATCCCGTCACGGATGTCAGCGATAAAATCTCGCGGCGTAAATATTTTATCCGGCGCGGATCAATCCCTGCGGCCTCGTAATATTCATCAACCAAGGCCTCCAATTCTTTCATCGGCCCATAGCTTTCGGCGCGGGTCAAAGGCGGCGTTAGATGATCAATAATCACCGCCTGCGTGCGGCGTTTGGCCTGCGTGCCTTCGCCCGGATCATTGACAATAAACGGATAAATATGCGGCATTGGTCCCAGCGCGACTTCCGGCAGGCAGGCATCCGACAACGCAAGCGCCTTGCCGGGCAACCATTCCAGATTTCCGTGCTTGCCCATATGCACGATCGCATGCGCGCCGAATTGGTGGCGCAACCAGAAATAAAACGCCAGATAATTATGCGGCGGCACCAGATCGGGGCAATGATAAGTGTCGGTTGGATTAATGTTATATCCACGCGCCGGTTGCAGCCCGACCACCACATTGCCAAACTGCAAAACCGACAGCGAAAAATAGCCGCAATCCACAGCACCCGCCGTATAAAACGGATCCTGCTCGGGCTTGCCCCAGCGCGCCTCGATTTTTTCACGCACCGCCAACGGCAACTGGCCATATGAAATCTGGTAATCGGCAAAACGCATCTGAACCCCGCCGGTTTTTTGCGCCCGATCGGTTAGCCAATTTGTTGGACCCGCCAGAATTTGCTGCATCAAATCAGCACTGTTCTTGGGCAGGTTTGAAACTGAATAACCGTGTTGCGCCAGCAATTTCAAAACATGCACTGTCGATGCTGGCGTATCCAGACCAACCCCGTTGGCAAGCCGCCCGTCCTTATTGGGATAATTGGCCAGCACCAAAGCAACCTTGCGATTGCCGGTCTGAACCTGCCGCAGTTTCACCCAGTTTGCCGCCAGCTCTGCCACAAAAGCAATCCGGTCATCTCGGGCGCGGTAGGCGGCAATCGGGCACTCCGTGGCCTGATCAAAATAGGCCTCGCCTTTAAACGAAATTGCGCGGCTTAAAATGCGCCCGTCCACCTCGGGCAGCGCCACGTTCATTGCAATGTCACGGCCGGATAAACCGCTCAACCCGTCTTGCCACGCATCCTCGGACGAGGCCGCAAGCACGACCTGAAAAACCGTACAACCTCTCGCGGCCGGCATCGTAAGGGGGTTCAATGCCCCCGCGCGATGCTTGTCTTGATGGGGGGATCCAACCGCAAAAGATGTGCAATTCAGGATCACTTCGGGCGGGGCTGCCATGAATATCTGCTCTAGCGTGGCAACCGACACGGGGTCCTTCAAAGAGGCCACAAAGATCGGCAAAGGGTTAAGCCCCCGGTGCAACAACGCCTTGACCATCCGGTTAATCGGCTGCAGCCCGCCGCCCTGAACCAGCGCCCGATAAAAAATCAGCGGCACCACCGGCGCGCCATCTTTCCAGTGGGCACGCGCGGCTGACAAATCGGCCACACCGGCACCGGGCCAATAAACACCGGCCCGTAAAAGTGGCATTGCGGCGGCAGGTTTTGCCCCCCCCTCCAACATCGCTTTGGCATAGCTTAACAGCCCGCTGGCATTTTGCGGCCCGCCCTCGACCAGATAAGCCCAAAGCGCATCGTAATCTGCACGCGAAACCGTTGAGAGCCGCCACAGGTCAGGATCAGGTTTATCATCGCCGGGCAGGGCCACAAACGCCACGCCGGCCTCGTGTAAATGCGCCGCGTATTGCTCCAGTCCGTATTTCCAATACCCCAGACCACCCAGCACCCGCGCGATCACCAGTCTGGATTTTGTCGCACAGGATTCGATATGCAGATCCACCGACATCGGGTGTTGCAAATGCACCAAATTGGCCAGCCGCAAGGTTGGAGCATTCGCCATTTCAGTCCGCGCTTGGGACAGCGCCGCCAGCTCTGTGTCGGCTGCGGAAATGAACACAACATCCGCCGGAGTTTGCGCCAGATCAACAGGTTCCTGCCCGTCATCAATGCTGCCCGGGGTTGCCGCAAGTAGATGCATCAGAGCCGCTTTTCCATAAAAATACTGGTTTTCGTTGCCGTGTAATCACCAAAGAGCTGACACACAAAAAAACCATGCCGATCATACAGTTTTCGTGCGCCATGCAGCAGATTGCCGGTTTCAAGTTTTAGCGCGGGTAGCTTTAGCTTGCGTGCGTGGTCCTCGATTTGGCGCATCAAGGCATCGGCCACACCCTTGCCCCGCGCAACCTCGGGCACGAACATGGATTTCAATTCGCCATATTCGGTTTTGTCGATCAAAGCGGCGCAACCAATCATGCAGCCCCCCTCGCGTGCAACAAAGAAATGAATGTTCGGGGCACAGAGCGCGTCGATGGACAGGTAATGATTGTCCTCCGCCGCAAACAGGCTTTGCATCAAGGCATGGCTTGCCTGCAATAACGCGGTCGCTTGCGAATCGCGCGGATCACCTGCCTCAATCACCAGCATCAAATGGTTAACCCCTTTGTTATCGCAGCTGTTATCGCAGCCTGATCCAGCCCCGCCTGACCAATCACCACCAGATTTGTGCCACGGGTTTCATCCGTTGCAAACGGGCGGTCAAAGTAGCTGTCTACACGCGGCCCAACGGCCTGCACGGTCAGGCGCATCGGTTTGCCAGCAACGGCAACAAACCCCTTCAGGCGCAAAATATTATTGTCACGGATCACCTGCGTTACGGTTTTGATAAAGGCAGGCACATCGGTGATTTCACCCATGCTCACAGCAAAACTTTCAAACGCCTCGTGGCCATGTTCATGCGCGTGATCGTGGTGGTGATTGTCGTCATCATGGTGGTGGTGATGCACTTCATGGCGCGACCCCAGATCGGCCTCGGCCCCGATGCCTTGCCCCAGCAAAATACCCACCGGCAACGCACCCATCGTTGCCTTGATCACCTGCACCCCATCACGCGAACTGGCCTGCAAATCTGCCACCAATGCCGCCGATTCAGCACCGGTTAACAAATCGGCCTTATTCACCACAATCATATCCGCACAGGCGATCTGATCCTCGAATAATTCAGCCAGCGGCGTTTCATGATCAAGGTTATCATCCTGCGCACGCTGGGCATCGACAGCGGCAACATTATGGGCAAATTGGCCGTCAACCACAGCCCTTGCATCGACCACCGTAACCACACCGTCGACCGTTACTTTTGTGCTGATTTCAGGCCAGTTAAAGGCGCGCACCAACGGTTGCGGCAGGGCCAGACCCGAGGTTTCAATCACAATATGTTCTGGCGGGTTTTCACGCTCCAGCAGCTTTTGCATGGTCGGGATAAATTCATCGGCCACAGTGCAGCAGATGCAACCGTTTGACAGCTCCATGATATCGTCATCGTCACAGGCCGCATCCCCGCAGCCTTTGATAATATCGCCATCCACGCCCAAATCACCGAATTCGTTAATAATCAGGGCAATGCGCATGCCGTTTGCATTGTCCAGCATGTGGCGGATCAGGGTGGTTTTGCCGGCACCCAGAAAACCGGTGACAACTGTTGCGGGGATTTTTGCGGCCATGGTTTTGGCTCCTGTCAGAATGAATGGCAGAACTCCGGCAAGGTGCACCCTGCCGGAGTTTATTAACTACAGTTAATGTTGTAGTTTGTGAACAGGCAAGCCGGTTCAGGCGGCCTGAAACAATCGCGGCGTAACAAGGCCGGTTTTTTCCAGTTTCCGTAGTGATTTTGCAGCCGCCAAAACGGCCATATCAACCAGAGGCTCGATCAAGATAACCAGCAAATACGCACCGCTAAAGGCCAGCACAGACATCACATTTTCCGCACCGAAACCCTGACCGTAAAACGCCCAGAACATCACCCAGGCCACAATTCCGCCCTGATAAGCCGCCGAAAGCGCCAGCGCTTGAGTGTATTTCAGATCAACATAGGCCGTATCGGATTTGATGATTTTATTGGCCAAAAAGCCCAGCGCAAACAGCGGCACCAGCAATGTCGTCACGTTCATGCCAAATTGCGCCAAATCACCGGGGGCAAAAAACACACCTTGCAACAACAACCCGGCTGCCAAACCAATCGCGGCCGGCGCGATGCCAAACAGCAAAAACAGGGTCGAGCCAAGGATAAAGTGCACCTCGGACACACCGACCGGATAATGCGGCAAGACTTGAAAAAAACAAAACACCAAAACGGTGCTAAAAACAGCGCGCATCACAAGCGAGCCAACGCCCCTTTGGCGGATCGCATCCACACTAAGTTTCAGCGCGTATCCAGCCGCGCCAGCAGCGGTTGCGTAGCTTAGCACAATTTTTGCGCCGTCAACGATTCCGGGTTCAATATGCATAGTCATTCTCCTTGTCCTGTCACACCCGACAGGTTGGTTACGGTTAATGTACGGCCGGTCTCCTGGCTTGCGAATCAAAGCGCCGTGTCACCTTCCCGGGGGTTCACCCAGTGGTAAATCGACAGGCACTCACCGCTTACAGTCGCGGGGGCGGCTGTGGCATTTGGGCCCGAATTGGGTCCCCATCACCACATTCCCAGTTTCATCCCCGAACGCTTTTGCGCCCATGCGGGGAACCTTACAGAAACCTCTTTGCAACCAAATTCGCGATCAGGTCAAGCAGTATTCCAAGATATTTTACAAAACAAACGCCAGCCGTATTTAGCGCGGCAGGCGTTTCAAATGGCAATATCTTGTGGATAACTTGCGCCATTATGCCAGATACTGTGGTTATTCGTTGACTTGGCGTTTGATAATTAGGCAATCTGGAAAGGTTAAGGAATCAGGAACGGTAATAGTTTTTTGCGATTTTCCAAACTTAGACTGAATGGCTTCAAAAGCTTCGTTGACCCGACAGATTTGCTGATTTCTGACGGGCTGACGGGTGTGGTCGGACCGAACGGCTGCGGCAAATCCAACCTGCTCGAGGCCCTGCGCTGGGTGATGGGTGAAAACCGCCCCACGGCCATGCGCGGCGGCGGCATGGAGGATGTGATTTTTGCCGGCGCCGCCAGCCGCCCGGCGCGCAACTTTGCCGAAGTGTCAATCACGATTGATAATTCCGACCGTCTGGCGCCTGCCGGTTTTAACGATTCCGACACGCTCGAGGTCGTGCGTCGCATCACCCGCGATGCCGGATCCGCCTACAAAGCCAACTCCAAAGACGTGCGTGCGCGCGATGTGCAAATGCTGTTTGCCGATGCCTCAACGGGGTCGCATTCTCCGGCTTTGGTGCGGCAGGGCCAAATCAGCGAATTGATCAACGCCAAGCCAAAATCGCGCCGCCGCATTTTAGAAGAAGCTGCCGGAATTTCCGGCCTTTACCAGCGCCGTCACGAGGCCGAATTAAAACTGCGCGGCACCGAAACCAATCTGGCCCGGGTTGATGATGTGATTGAGCAGCTGGCAAATCAGCTGGCTCAATTGGCCCGCCAAGCCCGCCAAGCCGCGCGCTACCGCACAATTGGTGACGAGCTGCGCAAATCCGAAGGTCTGTTGTTGTATCGTCGTTGGAAAGAAGCCGACGAGGCGCGCGCCCAAAGCCAAGCCGAATTAACCGAGCGCACAAAGCTGGCCGCACAGGCCGAGGGCGCTGCACGAACCGCGAGCAAAATTCGCGAAGCCAGCGAAGAAAAACTGCCCGCCTTGCGTGAAGAAGAAGCGATTGCGGGGGCT
Source organism: uncultured Marinosulfonomonas sp. (assembly GCA_964475715.1). GTDB lineage: Bacteria > Pseudomonadota > Alphaproteobacteria > Rhodobacterales > Rhodobacteraceae > Profundibacter. The sequence continues at coordinate 12,830 of CAYYXZ010000008.1, forward strand.
GTTTTGCAACGCCTGACCGTGCAGCGCGACACCTTGAAAGCCCAGGAAACCCAGGCCCTGCAAATGATCGAGGCCCTGACATCGCGGATCAGTCAGTTGGCCCGCGATATGGAGCGCGAAGCCGAGCTGAACAAGGATGCCGGCGAAACCATCAAACGGCTGGAATGGGAGCAGGAACAGATTTCCAAAGCTAGCCAAGGCCACGATGTGCGGCTGCAAAACGCAAGCGAAGAATCCAGCAACGGGGCCAGTATTTTGCAGGAACGCGAAGCCGCACTGGCGCAGCTTACCGAAGATGTCGCGCGTTTGGCCGCGCGCCACCATTCCGCGCATCGTTTGCAAGAAGACAGTCGCAAAACGCTTGAAAAAAACGAGGCCGAAGCCGAACGGGCGCGCGAAACGGTGACAAGTTCAAAAGAGCTGCTAACCCGCTCGGGTCAGGATTTTGAAGCTGCCAAAGCGGCGCAGATTGCAGCAACAGCCGGGGCCGAGGCGGCGGAAACCGCGCTGGCTCAGGCCGACGATGCGCGCGCGGCAGCCCAAGCGCGCGAAGCCGATGCGCGCGCGCATCGAAGCGAGGCCGAGGGCGAGGCAAACGCGCTGCGCGCCGAAGTGGGTGCGCTGATAAAACTGGTTGAGCGCGATACGGCCGAAGGCGGTCAGGTTCTGGATGTTTTGCAAGTTCAATCCGGTTATGAAAAAGCGCTGGGTGCTGCACTTGCCGATGATCTGCGCGCGCCTGAAATTGGCCCGAAAGGCTGCTCGGGCTGGGCGGTTTTGCCGGCTTATCCGGTCTCTCAAACCCTGCCTGACGGCATCCGTTCGCTCACCAATTACGTCACCGTCCCCGAGGTTCTGGCGCGTCGCATGGGTCAGGTCGGGCTGGTCAGCGCCCAAGACGGTGCCCGTTTGCAGGCCGATTTGAAACCCGGCCAGCGCCTTGTCAGTCTTGAGGGTGATTTGTGGCGCTGGGATGGTTTTCGTGCCGGTGCCCAAGATGCCCCGAGTGCTGCCGCGCTGCGTTTGCAGCAGCTAAACCGTTTGGTCGAATTGAAACGCGATCTGGAAGAGGCCCGCGCCAAGGCCGAAGGCACCGCGCTGGCACATGATTTATTATCAAGCGAATTGAAGCGCTTAACCGCCGAAGACCAGCAAATGCGCGAAGCGCGCCGCACCGCCGACCGTGCTGTGTCTGAGGCCAATCGTGCGCTGTCAAAGGCCGAGGCCGATAAAAGTATCGCGGCGGGCAAGCTTGAAAATCTTGGTCTTGCTGTGGCCCGTTTTGAGGATGAGGCAACGGCTGCGCGCCTGCGGTTGCGCGAGGCTGATAATTCTGTGGCTGGTTTGGCTAATTTGGGCACAGCACGCGGCGAAGTTGAAGACACCAAAATGACGGTTGAGGCCGCGCGGATTACCATGATGAGCAAACGCGCCGCACTTGATGAATTGCGCCGCGAGGGCGAGGCGCGCACCAAGCGTCGTCAGGAAATCACCAAAGAGGTTTCTGGCTGGCGGCACCGTTTGGAAACGGCCGAAAAGCGCATTTGCGAATTGAGCGCGCGCAAAGCCCAATCGCAAGGCGAGCTAAAAGAGGCCAGTGCAGCACCTGAGGAAATTGCCGCCAAACGTGACGAGCTGTCGGATGCGATCGGGGATGCTGAAAAACGTCGCCGCCAAGCCGCCGATAATTTGGCCGAGGCCGAAACCGGTTTGCGCAGTGGCGTTGGCATTGAGCGCGACGCCGAGCGCCGTGCATCCCAAGCGCGCGAGGCGCGTGCGCGATCCGAGGCACGGGCCGATGCGGCCAAGGAAACTGTGGCCTATGCCGCCGAAAGGATCAACGAGGAACAGCAAACAACGCCACAAAATTTGCTTGAAAATCTGGATGCCGACCCTGATAAAATGCCGACATCCGAAAACATCGAGGCCAATGTAAACCGTTTGAAACGTCAACGCGATGCGCTGGGCGCGGTGAATTTACGGGCCGAGGAGGATGCGCGCGAAGTTCAACAAGAACACGATACGCTGTTGGGTGAAAAGACCGATCTGGAGGAGGCGACGAAGAAATTGCGCAGCGGGATTTCCAGTTTGAACCGCGAGGGGCGCGAACGTCTTTTGACCGCGTTCGAGCAGGTGAACTCGAATTTCGGCCTGCTGTTCAGCCATCTGTTTGGTGGCGGCGAGGCCAAGCTGGTTCTGGTGGAAAGCGATGATCCGCTGGATGCCGGTTTGGAAATTATGTGCCAGCCTCCGGGCAAAAAACTGTCGACGCTTTCGCTGCTTTCCGGTGGGGAACAAACCCTGACGGCGCTGGCCCTGATCTTTGCGGTATTCCTTGCCAACCCTGCGCCGATTTGCGTGCTGGACGAGGTTGACGCGCCGCTGGATGACGCCAACGTCACGCGGTTTTGTGATATGCTGGATGAAATGACGCGCCGCACCGATACGCGGTTTTTGATCATCACCCACCACGCGGTGACGATGGCGCGCATGGACCGTTTATTCGGCGTGACCATGGGGGAGCTGGGGGTTAGTCAGCTGGTAAGTGTCGATCTGAAAAAGGCCGAAACGCTGGTGGCTTAATTTTACCAGGCATAGGGCTAACACGATGTCTGTTTATCAATGGTGACATCAATTATGCCCAGACCATTACCGATTAAAGAACGATATCGGTGATCGCTGCGCTGCATTTTGTAGTAAAATCAGGGCCGTCTGGCTGCCGTCTGTATTGACATTCAAGGCCTGAATATCGGCGCGTAATAAAAACAGGCGCGTCAGATCTTCTTGTTTTTCTTGTGACGCAAACTGTTTGATCCCTTCATCGCCAAAGGCCGCGCGCGCCTTGTCTTTGAAGGTTTCCAACTGCTTGTCCAAATCAAGCGCGCCAAATGAGCGCGGCAGATTAAACGCCATTTCAAATACTTTTCTTAAAGGCGGATTTCCCATCACGCTAAACCACATGGTGTCTTCGGTTGTATCTTTTCCGGCGATTTCTGACAGGTCCCGGTTTAACCCCAATGCAAGACGAAAGTTTTCATTTTGATTGCCAACGGCAATTTCAAACTGGCGTTCTTTGAATGCCGAGGTGATTTTAGCGCTAAAGTCACTTAAACCTGTATTTGGCACCGGAAAATCCCCAAAACCAAAGGCTTTGGATAATTCCAGATAACGCTTGTCCGATAACCTGTTTGCCAAAGCATCATTGTTAATCGTGCCGTCCTCGAGCACCTTTCGGATAAAGAATTTATTGCCGATGTCATCACCAAGACCAAATGCCCCCAAGGCAACTTTTAACATAGTATAATTGGAAACCAAATCCTCGGCGGTTTTGATCTTGGAGATGTTCTCTGTAAAATATTTAACTTGGCGGTCCACCTCGGGCGATTTTGCATGAGCGTCTTTCTGATTTTCGATAGTTCGGGTCAGAAATGACCAGCCGGCAAAACCGCCAAAGGGAACGACAGGCTGAAACATCAGGCACTGCCCGCCGCAAGCAGACGTTCTTCGCGGGGCAATAATCCGCGAAGCGCTTTGAGAGCTTGATAGTATTGACCGGCAATAACCTCATCCGATGCCGTGGTTAATAATGTGCGACTATCATGATCTGTCAACACTTGGCTTAACTGCTCGATCCCGCGCAAAAGCTGTAGTTTTGCAACATCCTTTTCGGCATCACCAGACAACACCAGCTGAGCAATGTAGCAAACGCGACGAACAGGTGTGTTTACTTCTTCTGGATGGATCGCATCACGAAGCCGCAGGATATTGGCATTGGGTGTGACAATAGACAACCGGCTGCGCCGGTCACCGTTTTCAATCACAGCGCCATTGATCAGCACCCTCTCCTTTGGTCCGAGCTTTAAAACAAGACCTCCCATCATGCACCTGCCCGGTGACGCAGGCCACCCATGATCGTTGTGTTGATCTCGATTAAAACGTCAACAGTATCGTCACCTTTCAGGACTTTGTTTGTATGCTGCGCTGTGAATTCATAAAGATAAAAAATGCGCCCGCGTAAAATATCGGGCAGGCCATTATCACCATCGGCGACATCGGCTGCCAGAATTGTCCATAGCTTTACATTGTCATGCAAGGCGCTGACCAGATTGCCAAAGTTGGTGCCACCTGATGCAAATGATTTCAAGCGGTGGGTTATGCGGGCAAATGCATCATATTCATTGCTGCGCGGGGTGCGTATCGGGGCTGCTGTATTCGAGTAGGCCGTTTTGGCCATGCTAAGAGCGTTCATGTCATTACCTTTCAATGACAGGGGGAAATTAGAACGCGGGTTTTACCGCGGTGAAGGGGGCACCAGTTCCGGTGCCCCGCTCACTTGCGTTATCTAAATAGTGACAGTACCGATTGCGGAGATTGATTGGCAATCGACAGCGCCTGAATGCCCAGCTGTTGCTGAACTTGCAGGGCCTGCAGACGGGC
>CAYYXZ010000009.1:0-17242 GCA_964475715.1 uncultured Marinosulfonomonas sp.
GCAGGATTTATGGCTCTACGCCCTAGCGCCCCGCCGCGTTCCAAATCCGTTTACCGGCCTGGCCTTTGGCCGTAACCACGCGCAAACCCGACGCGGTTTGGTAAAGCGCAACCGCGCCGGTTTTGCGCAATGAAAGTGCGTCGAAAATCTTGCAATCATCATCGTCCAGATATTTCGCCGCCTCATATTCCACCGAAGTAATCACCCAATCGCCCCGCGCACATCCCGCTTCAATGCGACCCGACGCCCCCCTGCCCGTCAGATGCACAAAACTCTGCCCGCCCAGATCAAAACGCAAATCCCCCTTTTTGCCCGATAAACCACTGCGCGCGGATGCCTCGGCCTGCTCAATGCCCCCGTGGCCATCATTTTCCAGCCAACCGCGCGCCGCAAACCCGTCACCGCGTTTTTTATTCAAAACCCGGCCCTCATCGCTCATCACCCCGATCAAGCCACCGCTTTGGGAAATCAGCAAATCGGGCCGCTGGGTTTGGCCCCAAAAAACCAGCCCGAGCAGCACAACCGCAATGCCGCCAAAACGCAAACGCCCCTGCCATAAAATCAACCACAACATGCCCAGAGCAATCAGCGGCAAGGCAAACGGCATCGGCGTGATCACATGGCTAAGCGCGCCCTCCAGCCCCGCCACCCACTGCGCCACCCCAAGGATCCACGTCACCCCCCAGCCCATAAACATCAGCCCGATCCACGCCAGCCCAAGCGGATAAAGCAGCGCCGCAAACACGGCCGCAGGGATCACCAAAAGCCCCATCAAAGGCACGCTGAGCAAATTTGCCAGCAGGCCGTAATGCGCGATCTGGTTGAAATGCGCCGCCGCCACGGGGGCCGTTGCAGCGCCGGCAATAAAGGATGAAACCAGCACCGCCAACACCGGGCGCATCAGGGATGCTACATTGATCCAATGCCAATGGTGCAACGCGCCAAACACCGCAATCAACGCCGTGGTGGCGGCAAAAGACATCTGAAAACCGGGACCGGTCAGCGCTTCGGGGCGGCGGATTAAAACGATGATCGCGGCCAGTGCCACGGTTCGCAAACTCAGGGCGCGCCGGTCAAACAAGATCGCCACGAGCATCACGGACACCATGATAAAAGCGCGCTCGGTGGCGATGTTTCCGCCCGAAAGCAGCAGGTATCCGGCCGCCACAAACAGCGCCAGAACAGCGGCGATTTTTTTCAACGGCCAGCGTAAATTCACCACCGGAACCAGCGCCAAACCGTAGCGCAGCGCCCCAAACACAAAGGCCGTCAACAGCCCCATGTGCAAGCCCGAAATCGCCAAAAGATGCGCCAGATTACTGGCCCGGAGCTGGTCCAGGACCTCCTGGCTCATGCCCGAACGATCGCCCGTGGTGATGGCGGCCGCAAACGCCCCCGCATCGCCGCCGACAATGGCCTGAACACCGGTCGAAATACGCATTCGCAGCCGGTGGATAAACAGCCCGACCTTGCCCTTTTCGGCCTTTTCCAGCATCAATAACGGCGTGCGCGTGTAGCCAACCGCGCCCAGCTGCTGAAACCAAGCCATGCGCTGAAAATCAAATCCGCCCGGCTCGGACGCGCCTTGCGGAGCGGATAAAAATCCGGTGCCCATCACCACCATCCCCAACTCGGGCGTGATGAATGTGTCTTTGGAATGCAGCGAAATGCGCACCTTGGCCGGTGTGCGCCGCGGCGCCATATTTTGCAGCGCCACCCGGTCAAGTGTCAGGCGCATTTTGTCAGAACTGGAGCGGTCAATTTTTACCACCCGCCCCTCGATCGGGCCGTAATATCGAAATGTCAGCGTGGGTTCGGCCACCAGATGGGCGCGCGCACCGCCAAGCATCACCCCGACAAGCACCAGCAAAACCCCGATAAACAAGGGGCGCATCGTGTAGCCCATCCAGAACACGCAAAACAGCAAAACGACCGCGCCGACCCCCATCGCGCCGTAAGCACCGCTGGTAGGTTCAACCGGCAGGGAAAAATAAATGCCGATGCCAATTGCCAGAAAAACCGGCACCCAAGCAAATAAATGCCCGCGCTGCGCAAGTAGCAATTCCAGCGGATTGATAAGCTTTAGCACTCTTGTCCTCGCCCCCGTGCAGCCTTATTATGCGGCCTTAATACATCTTTAACAATATCCCCCTCATGGTTTCCAAAAGGTTAACGCTAATGTCTAAACTCGTGTCTAAACCCGTGTCTAAACCCGTTATCACCCGCTTTGCGCCCTCGCCCACCGGTTATCTGCACATCGGCGGGGCCAGAACGGCGCTGTTCAATTGGCTGTTTGCGCGCCGCCACGGGGGCCAGTTCAGGCTGCGGATCGAAGACACGGACCGCGCACGCTCTACGCCCGACGCATCGGCCGCCATTTTGCGCGGTATGAAATGGTTGGGGCTGGAGCATGACGGCGAGATCGTCAGCCAGTTTGAGCGTGCAAAGCGTCACGCCGAAGTTGCGCATCAGATGCTGGCCACAGCTCACGCTTACAAGTGTTTTTCAACCCAGGATGAAATCGCCAAGTTCCGCGAAACCGCCCGCGATGCCGGCAAATCCACCCTGTTTGCCAGCCCTTGGCGTGATGCCAGCCCCACCGATCAGCCCGATGCGCCTTTTGTGATCCGCCTAAAAGCCCCGCGCGAGGGCCGGACCGTGATTGATGATCAGGTGCAGGGCAAGGTGACATTTCAAAATAATCAGCTGGATGACATGATTTGTTTACGTTCTGATGGTAGCCCCACCTACATGCTGGCCGTTGTTGTCGATGATCACGATATGGGGGTCAGCCATGTTATCCGTGGCGATGACCACTTAAATAATGCCGCGCGCCAGACGCTGGTTTATCAGGCCATGGGTTGGGATATTCCGGTCTGGGCGCATATTCCGCTGATCCACGGGGCGGATGGCAAAAAGCTGTCAAAACGCCACGGCGCGCTTGGCGTCGAAGAATATCAGGCCATGGGATATCCGCCCGCCGCGATGCGCAATTATCTGGCAAGGCTGGGCTGGAGCCACGGGGATGACGAGTTTTTTAGCACCAAACAGGCCGTTGAATGGTTTGATCTGGCAGCAATCGGCAAATCGCCTTCGCGGTTTGATTTCAAGAAACTGGACAATCTGACCGGCCTGCATATCGCCGCAACCGATGATCACGATCTTTTGAGCCAGATCGAAGCATTTTTGGCCGCCACCAACCAGACAGCGCTTACAGCACAACAAAAAGATCTGATGCTGCGCGGCATGTATTGCCTAAAGGATCGCGCTAAGTCACTCCCTCAACTCATTGAAAAGGCAGAGTTTACACTTACGTCTCGGCCAATAAAACCGGACGAGAAGGCGGCACGGCTTCTGGATGATGTATCCCGCGGTATACTGAATCAATTGACGCCGCTGCTGCAAGATGTTAGCTGGACACGCGACGCACTGGAAACAGCGGCAACTGGGGTTGCTGCGGCAAACGGCGCCAAATTTGGCCAAATTGCCGGACCTCTTAGGGCGGCACTGGCAGGGCGCACCGCCTGCCCCAGTGTTTTTGATATGATGCTGGTTATCGGACGTGATGAAACCATCGCCCGACTGACCGATGCTATTGGCTAAAGCGTAGCGCGCGTTGGCCAGCACCCACCACCGCACTCCGGCGCCATTTTTGCGCCCCGGACAACGATAGGAACAAAGATGAGCGATAGCAAAAGATATGCCACCCTGACGTTTGATGACAAAACCCTGGAATTGCCGATCTATTCCCCGACCGAAGGCCCCGATGTGATCGATATTCGTAAATTATACGCCCAAGGCGATGTTTTTACGTATGATCCCGGCTTTACCTCGACGGCGGCCTGCGATTCGACGATCACTTATATTGACGGCGCGGCGGGGGTTTTGCTGCACCGTGGTTACACCATTGGCGAGCTGACCGAAAAATCGCATTATCTGGAAGTGTGTTATCTGCTGCTGAATGGGCAACTGCCAACGGCCGAGGAGCTGGAAAAGTTCGAGCACCACATAACGCATCACACAATGCTGCACGAGCAAATGCTGCATTTCTTTCGCGGTTTTCGGCGTGACGCGCACCCGATGGCAATTATGACGGGCGTGGTCGGGGCGATGTCGGCCTTTTACCATGACTCGCTGGATATTAATGATCCGCGCCAACGCGAAATTGCCTCGATCCGGATGATTGCCAAAATGCCGACAATTGCGGCAATGGCGTTTAAATATTCACAAGGACAGCCCTTTGTTTATCCGCGCAACGAGCTGGATTATGCCTCGAATTTCCTGCGCATGTGTTTTTCCATCCCTTCCGAGGATTACGAAATTGATCCGGTTCTAAGCCGCGCGATGGACCGCATCTTTACCCTGCACGCCGATCACGAACAAAACGCCTCGACCTCGACGGTGCGGCTGGCCGGATCATCCGGTGCCAATCCGTTTGCCTGTATTGCCGCCGGAATTGCCTGTCTTTGGGGGCCCGCGCATGGCGGGGCCAATCAGGCCTGTCTTGAAATGCTCGAAGAAATCGGCACGGTTGAGCGGATCCCTGAATTTATTGCCCGCGCCAAGGATAAAAATGACCCCTTCCGTTTGATGGGATTTGGGCACCGCGTTTACAAAAACTTTGATCCGCGCGCCACGGTTCTGAAACAAAGCGCCGACGAGGTGCTGGAGCTGCTGGGCATTGAAAACAACCCTAAACTTCAGGTTGCAAAAGCGCTTGAAGCGGCGGCTTTGCAGGACCCATATTTCAAAGAGAAAAAGCTGTTTCCGAATGTGGATTTTTATTCGGGCATTATTCTGGAGGCGATGGGTTTTCCGACCTCGATGTTCACGCCAATCTTTGCGCTTAGTCGCACAGTTGGCTGGATTGCCCAGTGGAAAGAAATGCTGGATGATCCGCAGCTGAAAATCGGCCGTCCACGTCAGCTGTATAAAGGCGAAAGCCAGCGTGATTATGTGAATGTGGAAGATCGCTAAATCCATTTTAGCTGAAAATACAGTAAAAATAACACAATATGCCCGGTGGTTTTGAAAAACCCCGGGCTATTTTGCATACAATAACCCTGATAGATAATCATTGTTTCGCGACGCTGGGCAGTGATGATAAATCTTTACTTATTCACTAGAATCTCCTTAAACAAGAACAGAAATTCAATTTAAGGAAGATTCAAATGATATTCGCTGTGATACTCGTCGGGCTGCTTGCGGCCAGTTTAGCCATTGATTTTAATAACCTGGATATTGACGGTTTGCGTGATCAGACTCAACCCGAAGATGATCCGATGCGAGGTGGTGAAGAAGACGACCTTATTCACGGCACAATTGGCGATGATTTAATCCGTGGTGATGCGGGAAATGATATATTAAATGGCAATGCCGGAAATGATACATTAATCGGAAACACCGGAAACGACACATTAAATGGCGGTGCCGGAAATGACGTGCTTAATGGCAATGCCGAAAATGACCTGCTTAATGGAAATGCCGGAAATGACCTGCTTAATGGTGGCCTCGGCGATGACGTGCTTAATGGAAATCCTGGTGATGATATCCTGAATGGCAACTGGGGACACGATACATTATCGGGCGGCGATGGTAATGATATTCTTTATGGTGGCCAATTCAGCGACACCCTGAACGGCAATAACCACGATGACATCCTGTTTGGTGAAACCGGCCCTGACACGCTTAACGGCGGGCACGGTGCAGACAACCTGATCGGCGGAGAAGGCGATGATATGCTGCACGGTGATGGCGGCAATGACGATCTGATCGGTGGCAGCGGCAATGACACTTTTAATGGTGGTGCCGGTGATGATGAATTGATCGGTGCATCTATTTTTAATCGCGATATAACACTTGATGATCTGGCTGCGATCGCAGGCGGAACCAATGGGCCTGACCTGACGCCGCCATTGTTGATCGATTTCAACGCAAATGAGGACAGCGGTGCAGATATTCTGAATGGCGGCGAAGGTAATGATTTTATATTAATGGGCGCAAATGACACCGCGACCGGCGGGGACGGCAATGATATATTCTCAACCGTTGACTTGCTGACGGGCGCGGCTGCAACGGCCACAATAACCGACTACACTGCAGCTCAAGACCGTATCGAAATCCTATTTAGCACAACCGACGTGCCATTAATTGATATCTCCAGCAATGCTACCGGAGATGCAATTGTCTCTCTTGACGGGGTTCAAACGCTCATTGTCAGAGGCGCAGGTGCAACACTGACAGCTACAGATATAAATTTACTGGCCGTTCGCGCTGCGTAAGGCTTTTGATGCAAATTCAGGTGCCCATCAGCGGCCCTCGTATTTTGCCTCGCGTTTTTCTAAAAATGCCAGCACACCCTCTTTGAAATCGCGGGTGCGGCCGCATTCCCCTTGCAAACGCGCCTCAAGCGCCAATTGCTGATCCAGTGTGTTATCAAATGATCCGCGAATGGCCTGTTTAATGCGCAAATAAGCCGCGGTTGGACCCTTGGCCAATTTGGCCGCGCGCGCGCGCCAGTGATCGTTGAAATCGGCTTCGGGCACCGCCTCCCAGATCATACCCCAATCGGCGGCCTGTCGCGCGGTTACCGGTTCGGCAAATAATGCCGCCCCCATGGCCCGCGCAGCACCCACCTGACGCGGCAGCCAATAGGTTCCGCCGGCATCCGGGATCAGGCCGATGCGGCTAAAGGCTTGTAAAAACACCGCATTTTCCGAGGCAATCACCACATCGGCTGCCAGCGCCAAATTGGCACCGGCCCCCGCCGCCGCACCATTTATTGCCGAAATCGTCGGGATCGGACAGTCATAAATTGCCTTTAGCATCGGCAAATATTCATCGCGCAAAATGCGTTCCAGATCCATCTTCGCCACCGCGGCCCCATCGCCCAAATCCTGACCGGAACAAAAGGCACGGCCATTTCCCGTAAGCACCAAAGCCCGCGCGGATTTCGCCGCTGCCTTAACCCCGTGGGTGATTTCGGCGCGCATTTGTGTATTCAATGCGTTCATCACATCGGGACGGTTCAAGCGGATGATCGCAACATCATCTTGAGTGGAAAAATCAATGCAGGAATAGTTCATAGCGCCGCGCCTTTTTGTTGGGTTTGCGCCAGAATGGACTGTTTCGTTTAGTTTTGAAAGACCAACGCGGCGTTATTCGTTCAAAATTCTGGCCAGACGGGCTTCTTCGTCTTTTGACAAGCCACCAGCACTCGTATCGGTAGCCGAGGTGCGGCGCCTAAGGTAAAAGAAGCCGCTGATCAGGGCCAGAATGAATGTCGCGGGGCCAGAGATATAAAGCAAAATATTGACCCCGCCCCAGGTTGGACGCATCAAAACATATTCGCCATAACGCGCGACAATGTGATCCAGAACATCCTGATTCTCATCGCCTTTCAGCAGCCGTTCACGCACCAGCAGGCGCAAATCGCGCGCGATCCCTGCGTTGGATTCGTCAATATGTTCACCCTGACAGACCACACATTTCAATTCCCGGCTAATCTCGCGCGCCCGGGCCTCAAGGCCAGGATCATCCATTATCTCGTCAGGTTGCACCGCAAATACGGGCGTTGCCAGCAAGGCAAATATCAGAATTAAATATTTCATCATCACCTACTCCGCTGCAACTGTTTCTGTTTTTGGCACGTTTTTGCGTCTTTTGCGCGCACCGGCCGCCATACGATAACGACGGTCTGTCAAGCTGATCAAACCACCAAGCGACATGATCGCCGTGCCCATCCAGATCCAGCTGGCAAGCGGTTTAAGGAAGGTGCGCACCGCCCAACCACCGCCCTCTTGGGCATCACCGATCACCAGATAAATATCGCGAAAAAACCCGTTATAAACCGCAGCCTCGGTCATTGGCATAGTCTGCACCAGATAATACCGTTTTTCCGGTATCAGGGTGGCGACCAGCTTGCCATCACGTGTAGCCGTAATTCGGGCTTTGGTGGCGGTGAAATTCGGGCCCTGTTCACGCCAAACGTCTTCGATGTTGATTTCGTAGTTCTGAACCATAAAGGGCTGATTTATATGGCCAACACGGATATCTTCGTATTCCCATGCCACCAGCCCGGCAATGCCAATAATCGTAATCCCAAAACCGGCATGCGCCAACCCCTTGCCCCAATCGGCCCGCGGTAATTTGAACAAACGGCGCAGACGGTTGGTAATGCCTTTGCGCCCCGTGCGCTGCCATAAATCCAGCCCCGCACCGAAAACCAGCCAAACCCCAAGGAAAACACCCACCGGACCCAAGGCCGTTTTGCCGGTTTGCAGCGTCCAGGTTAAAATTCCGGCCGCCACAGCCAGCGCAAAAACGCCTGACATCGACTTCATGGCCTTGCCGATGTTCGCACGTTTCCATGACAAAACCGCGCCAACCGGCAAAATTAGCGCCAGAGCCACCATAAACGGCGTAAAAGCTGTGTTGAAGAATGGTGGACCCACCGACAATTTACGATCAAAAAGGACTTCGATAATCAACGGCCACATGGTGCCGATGAACACAACAAATGTCGCCACCGCCAGCAAGAGATTATTCAACACCAGCGCCGTTTCGCGGCTGGCCATGGAAAACACCCCCTTGGCCTGCGTGGCATGGGCGCGAAACCCGTATAACATCAGCCCGCCTCCCGTAAAGAACGCCGTAATCATCAGAATATAAAACCCGCGCTGCGGATCTGTGGCAAAGGCATGAACCGAAGTCAAAATCCCTGATCGCACGATAAAAGCACCGAGCAGCGAAAAGCCAAAGGCAAGGATCGCCAGCAAAATTGTCCAGCTTTTCAGCGCTTCACGTTTTTCCACCACAATGGCCGAATGCAACAACGCCGTTGTCAACAACCATGGCATGAAGGATGCATTTTCCACCGGATCCCAGAACCAAAAGCCACCCCAACCCAATTCGTAATAAGCCCACCACGATCCCAACACGATGCCGATGGTCAGAAAAACCCAGGCCGCCAATGTCCACGGCCGCACCCAGCGCGCCCAGGCCGCATCAACCCGGCCCTCGATCAGGGCGGCGATGGCAAAACTGAAAGTCATCGACAGGCCCACATAGCCCAGATACAAAAATGGCGGATGAAACGCCAAACCCGGATCTTGCAGCAGCGGATTAAGATCACGCCCGTTAAAAGGCGGGTAGTCCAAGCGGGCGAACGGGTTTGACGTAAACAGCACAAAGCCCATAAAAGCCACCGTCACCATGGATTGGACGGCCAACACCCGCGCCCTTAGACCCGGTGGTAAATTGCCGCCAAACCATGCCGCGCAGACCCCGAACAACACCAAAATCAGCACCCAGAGCAACATCGACCCCTCGTGATTGCCCCAAACGCCTGTAATTTTGTAAAGCATCGGTTTGGCCGTGTGCGAGTTTTCAACCACCAGCCTGACAGAAAAATCCGAGACCACAAAAGCATAGGTAAGGGCCGCAAAGGATATCGCCGTCAGAAAAAACTGGGCATTGGCGGCCGGAATGGCAAAGCCCATCCAGCCAGGCCAGTTTTTATGCGCACCGATAAGGGGAATGATCGTTTGCAGGATTGCTACAACGAAGGCGAGGATAAGGGCAAAATGGCCAAGTTCAATAAACATAGAATCATTATAAGGAGAACTTGCGCCAAGGCCAATGATATTAAACAGGTTTTAACCGTTGCCGGATAACAAATCTGTTAGAATGGCCTTGGCGCGGTGTCAGGGGCGGTGTTTGGCGCGGCGTCAGGGGCCTGATTTGTCATGGCTTTGCCTTTCCATTCGCGCAAGGCCGCGTTGAAATCCGGTTTTGTCGCCAGATTGCTAAGGGCCAAATCACCATTGGTGGCCGCAACACGCGGCGAAATCGGATTTAACGCCTGTAATTTGCGGATATTTTCCACCACCTGCGGAGCGCGGTTCATGGTTTGGGCGATCGAATGTTGAAATTCCTGCCCCTTGAACTGATGCCGCGCGCCAAAATAAAACGACACAATCGCCCCCAGCAGCCACCACAAAGGCTCGGGCACCAGCGCCAACCCCTGCATCCGCGAGGCAAACCAGATCGGATCGGTCATTGCGCTGATGAACAAACCAAATGTGCCAAGCGCCAGCATCGGACGCGGCAAACGGTTTACGCCATCCATGAACCGGTCAAACCTGCCACGTCCGAAACTGCGAAATTCCGAGCCGTGCTGGCGCATGGCATAACGCTGCAAGGCAACCCCGCGCACCGCACCGGCTTCGGCATTTTCGCGAAAAACCTCGGCGGTTTCGGCCACAATATTGCGCGTGCCACCAAAAATAAGTGTAAACAATTTTTCAATCAATCCCATGCGGAAACCCTCTTGTTATGTTCGGCGCGGCTTAGATGAAAACGCGGCGAAATGAATTCTTCGGCCCGTTTGATCCAGCCACCTTTACCCCCGTCGCGCCGGCGGGCAAATTTGCGCGAGGCCGGGCGCGCATCGGCCAAAGCGTAATAATAATTGCGCCGCGCAATCCCGTAAGCATCGGCCAGATGATCCGGCGCATTTTCGTATGCCAGCAGACTTGCCTGCGTGGTTTGCGGCCCGATCACGCCATCCACACTAATCGCATGGCCCATCCCGACCAACAAACGCTGCAATATCCGCACCGCATTCGCACCGGCATTGACATACATATCAAAGACGCTGGCATGCAGAACTTTAGGCAACTGAGCAACACGCGGACGTTCAAAATAATACCGGATAAAAATATCAACGGCCCGAGGCCGGGTCATGGCGCGGACATCGGCCTCATCCACCGTACCGTCACCGGTTAAATCCAGACCCAACCAGCGCATGGTATGAATGGTAACGCCAAAATTTGTCGCACCACCCGGATCATCCGGATCATTCACAAAACCGCCCTCGCGGACGACAATTTCAATAGCTATCTGCCTTACTGTTTGCATAAAAAATCCCCGCAAATTTCATCTGCAAGGATCCTTAAAAATGGTTAATTTAGTTTTAGATGTCCGCTCTAACGCCGTTTATCCCCGGGCTTCAGCTGCCACCCAGTTCCTCATAAACACCTTTTTCTTTTAGCATATCTGCCACTTCTCTGGGCATATAGCTTTCATCATGTTTGGCAAGAACAACAGTGGCCTGGAACACACCGTCAATGAATTTTCCTGTGACAATCGTGCTCTGGCCCTCTTCGAAAAGATCCGGCAGAATACCGGTATAACGGGCCATTACGGTCTCAAACCCATCGGTAATTCCAAAAGAAACCGCTGCATCCTGACCGCGTGTAATCGAGCCTTCCACGACCAAACCACCAAGGCGAAATACCTCGGCCGGATCCGGCGTCAGCTCGGTGACTTGACTTGGGCTTTTGTAATAATTGATCCCGTCACGCAGGCCGTAACCGATCAAAGCCGTCGACATAATCAACGCCACAAACGTAACGATGACCAGCTGTATCCGGCGTTTCTTCTTTAGACCCTTCATCTTTTCGGTTCCTTTGTCTCAAGGTGCCTAGGGGAAAACGGGGGCAAGCATCAAGCCTGCGGTTTCGTCTTCTCCCAACATTAGGTTTGCATTCTGTAACGCCTGACCAGACGACCCTTTGGTCAAATTGTCAAGGGCTACGATGATTGTCGCGCGATTTTTGATGCGGTCGGAAACCACACCGATATGGCAGAAATTCGAGCCGCGAATATGGCGTGTCGAAGGGGCCTCGCCGATGGGCAAAGTCACGATAAACGGCTCGTTTTTATAAGCTGCACCCAGCGCCGCATGCACCTTTTCAGCATCGCCCTTAACATAAACCGTGGCCAGAATTCCGCGATTGGCCGGGATAAGATGCGGCGTAAACTGCACCTTGACAGCGCGCCCGGCGTGGCGGCTGAATTCCTGATCAAACTCGGCCAAATGCCGGTGCGTGCCACCCAGCGCATAGGCGTGATAGCCCTCGGATAATTCGGCATGCAGCAGATTTTCCTTTAGCGCGCGCCCGGCCCCCGACACAGCCGCCTTCAGGTCAATCACGATATCATCCAGATCAATCAGCCCGCCGCGCATCAATGGCACAAGCGCAAATTGCCCCGCCGCCGCGTTACACCCCGTGCCCGCCACCAGCCGGGCTGCGCGAATTTCTTCACGGTAAAATTCGGTTAATCCATAAACCGCTTGGGGCTGCAAATCCGCCGCGGCGTGGGGTTTTCCGTACCATTTGGCGTATTCATCAAGATCACGCAGCCTGAAATCGGCCGACAGATCAACAATTTTCAGATCACGCGGCAATTCACGAATCACCGCCTGCGAAGTGGCATGGGGAAGCGCGCAAAAAACCAGATCGACACCCGAAAAATCAATCGCCTCGATTTTCACCAGATCCGGCAAATCCAGATGGCGCAAATGAGGGAAAACGGCGCCATAAGCCATGCCCGCCTTGCGATCGCCCGACAGGGCAACAATTTCCATGGCAGGATGGCTGGCAATAAGGCGCACCAATTCAGCACCGGTATAGCCGCTGGCACCAAGGATTGCGATTTTATGGGTCATCTTTTCGACCTCTCGAATATATGCTTTGTCATTAAGGGGTATTGCGGCGTTTCGCAATCACGCAGAAACAAACGCGATCTTTCGTCGCAGAAATTGCGTGGCCTTGTCGGAAACCGTGGCCGGATCACCCGTGGTTAAAAACATCGATTGCGTGCCCTGCCCGCGCATTTGCGGATGGCGCTGCAAATAATTCACCAGACTTTCGGCCACCAGATCGGCCTGCGAAAACAGCTTTACATCCGCGCCTAACGCCGCTTGAAAATGCGCCTCCATCAATGGATAATGCGTGCAGCCCAAAATCGCGGCCTCGGGCTTGGGCATTTTGCGCTTTAACGCCTCAACGTGGCTGCGCACCAAAGCCTCGGCCAGAATTTCATCGCCATCTTCAATCGCGTCAACCACACCACCACAGGCCTGCGCCTCGACATCCACACCGATAGCACGAAAGGCAAGCTCGCGTTGAAAAGCGCGCGACGCAACCGTGGCGGGCGTGGCAAACAGCGCCACATTTTGCACCGAAACCTCGCGCGGTGGCGAATTGTCGCCCCAATCGCGTTCGGTCAGCGCCTCGATCAGCGGCACAAACACGCCCAGCACCCGCTTGCCAGCCGGCAGACCCTGCTCCTGCATCCGGCGCAGCGCGGCCGCCGAAGCGGTGTTGCAAGCCAAAATCACCAGATCACAGCCGGCATCCCACAGCCGCTCAACGGCCGTCTTTGTCAACCTAAAAACATCATCCGCATCGCGCACCCCGTAAGGCGCATTGGCGCTATCGCCCAGATAAACAAAGGAAACATCGGGCAATCGCTTGGAAACGGCGTCCAGCACGGTCAGCCCGCCCAGCCCAGAATCAAAAACACCAACAGCCATATTTACGTCACCTCATTTACAAACGACACCCGTGCAATACGCCAGATTTCCGCATAAATCCACGCCTAACTGGCCCCGATTTTGCATCTGCGTCAGCAAGCCGCTAAAAATAACAAATTCACCTATTTTCTTTTTGCCCACAACAGTAGAGACTTATTTTAGCATCATTTAATTTGCGCTAAAGGTTTGGCTGTTATGGATTGGGACAAATTACGAATATTTCACGCGGTTGCGGATGCAGGCACTCTTACCCATGCGGGCGAGACGCTAAATCTTAGCCAATCGGCCGTGTCGCGCCAGATCCGTGCGCTTGAGAAAAATCTGGATGCCACCTTGTTTCATCGCCATGCGCGGGGGCTGATTTTAACCGAACAGGGCGAGCTGCTGTTTAACGCTACCCAAGCAATGGACAAACGCCTCGAGGCCGCCACCGCGCGCATTCGTGACAGCTCGGATGAAGCATTCGGCGAGCTGCGCGTGACCACGACAACCGGTTTTGGCTCGCTCTGGTTGGCCCCGCGCCTGTCAAAATTATACGAAAAATACCCCGATCTGAAAATCGATCTGATCATGAATGAGCGGGTGCTGGATTTACCGATGCGCGAGGCAGACGTTGCAATCCGGATGAAAGAGCCCAGTCAGGCCGACCTGATCCGCAAGCGCCTGATGAGCGTCAACATGCGGCTTTACGCAACCCAAGCCTACCTCAACAGCCACCCTGCCCCGCAAAACACCGGACATCTGGCCGATCACCGCCTGATTTGCCAATCCACAAGCTCAGCCCAAGTCAGCGCCGGAGCCAGTTTTGTGCAGCATCTGCTGACCTATAATTTGCGCTCGCTGTTAACTGTGAATAACTATTTCGGCGTGCTTCAAAGTGTGCTGTCTGATTTGGGCATTGGTGTGCTGCCCGATTACGTCACCGAAGGTTTTCCCAATCTGGTGCGGGTTTTGCCCGAACTGGAATCAAGCGAAATTCCGGTGTTCCTTGCCTATCCCGAGGAATTGCGCCAATCAAAACGCATCGCGGCCTTTCGTGATTTTGTCACCGAGGAAATTATCGCGCGGCGCAGACGGTTACGCCAGCAAACGGCCACATAAGCCATGCACTCTATGCATAACGGGTTTGCGTATTAAATTACACTTTATCCCTTGAATGTATCCCTAGGTATACCTAAATTACACTCATGAAGACAGTAATTGAGGCAACTCTTGCTGGCTTCATACCTCCCTGTTGGACTTCGGCCGAGCCTTTGTGCTCGGCCTTTTTTTTGCTTTTCGGTCCTGACCCTGAAGAAACGCAGAAGCTATGCAGAAATAATTTTCCGATTTGCATTCCCCTGCCCTCCACCATGCCCTAAAAGGCACGCAACAGATGCCGCAACAACGACCACAAAAACGATCACTGGGGATAAAAATGCAAGAGCCAAAGATCACCGCCGAATTGATTGCCAGCCACGGGTTAAGCGATGATGAATATCAACGCCTGCTGAAAATCATCGGACGGGTTCCCAGCTATACCGAGCTTGGGATTTTCTCGGCGATGTGGAATGAGCATTGCTCTTATAAATCCTCGAAAAAATGGCTTCGCACCCTGCCGACCCAAGGCCCTCAGGTAATTTGCGGCCCCGGCGAAAATGCCGGCATCGTTGATATTGGCGACGGGCAATGCGTGGTTTTCAAAATGGAAAGCCACAATCACCCGTCCTATATTGAGCCTTATCAGGGGGCTGCCACCGGCGTTGGCGGCATTTTGCGCGATGTGTTCACCATGGGCGCGCGCCCGATTGCGGCGATGAATTCACTGTCGTTTGGCCAGCCCGAACACCCCAAAACCCGCCAGCTGGTGCATGGGGTGGTTGCCGGTGTCGGCGGTTATGGCAATTGTTTTGGCGTGCCGACTGTGGGGGGCGAAGTGCGCTTTCACGCCGCCTATAACGGCAATTGTCTGGTTAATGCCTTTGCCGCCGGTCTGGCCGACACCGATAAAATTTTCTACTCGGCGGCTTCGGGCATTGGCATGCCGGTGGTTTATCTGGGTGCCAAAACCGGACGTGACGGGGTTGGCGGCGCAACCATGGCTTCGGCTGAATTTGACGACACAATCGAGGAAAAACGCCCCACTGTTCAGGTCGGTGATCCGTTCACCGAAAAGCGCCTGATGGAGGCCACGCTGGAATTGATGGCCACGGGTGCGGTGATTTCAATTCAGGATATGGGCGCGGCCGGCCTCACCTGCTCGG
Organism: uncultured Marinosulfonomonas sp.; assembly: GCA_964475715.1. Taxonomy (GTDB): domain Bacteria; phylum Pseudomonadota; class Alphaproteobacteria; order Rhodobacterales; family Rhodobacteraceae; genus Profundibacter. Next base: position 15,628 of record CAYYXZ010000009.1, read on the forward strand.
CGGTGGAAATGGGCGATAAAGGCGGGTTGGGCGTTAAGCTAAATCTAGACGCTGTGCCGGTGCGCGAAGAAAACATGTCGGCCTATGAAATGATGCTGTCGGAAAGCCAGGAGCGCATGTTGATGGTGCTAAATCCTGAACTGGAAGCCGAGGCCAAAGCCGTATTTGAAAAATGGGATCTGGATTTTGCGATTGTGGGCGAAACCATCGCCGAGGACCGTTTTATCATCATGCACGGCAATGAATGCAAAGCCGATTTGCCGCTAAAAGCGCTGTCGGGCAACGCGCCTGAATATGACCGGCCCTGGGTTGAAACTCCTGCCGCTGCGCCGCTGGCCGATGTGCCTGAAATTGATCCGATTGATGCTTTGCGCGCCCTGATTTCATCGCCCAATTACGCCTCGAAACAATGGGTTTACCAGCAATACGATACCATGGTTATGGCTGATACTGCCGTTGTTCCGGGCCTTGGCGCTGGCGTGGTTCGGGTGCATGGCACAGATAAGGCATTGGCTTTCACATCTGACGTAACCCCCCGTTATGTAAAGGCAAATCCGTTTGAAGGCGGCAAGCAGGCCGTGGCCGAAGCCTATCGAAACCTGTGTGCTGTGGGGGCAAAACCGTTGGCAACCACGGATAATATGAATTTTGGCAACCCTGAAAAGCCTGAAATCATGGGCCAGTTTGTTGGGGCTATCAAAGGCATTTCAGAGGCCGTGCTGGCGCTTGATATGCCGATCGTTTCGGGCAATGTCAGCCTTTATAATGAAACCGATGGAAGCGGAGTTTTACCAACCCCGACCATTGGTGCCGTGGGTCTGATTGAACATATTGATCAGCTGATTTGCGGTGAAGTTCGCGAAGGTCATGTTGCGATTTTAATCGGTGAAACCGCTGGCCATCTGGGCCAATCTGCTTTGCTGGCCGAAGCCTTTGGGCGCGAAGATGGCGATGCGCCCCATGTCGATCTTGCCGCCGAGAAACAAAACGGCGAATTCATCCGCGCCAACCGCGAATTGATCGGGGCGGTAACGGATTTATCCGACGGCGGGCTGGCTTTGGCGGCCTTTGAGCTGGCCGAATCTTCTGGTGTCGGTCTGACATTGAAAGCCAGCGAGATCCCGGCCCTGTTTGGCGAGGATCAGGCCCGTTATCTGGTGGCTTGCAGTTTTGATCAAGCCGAAGCATTGATGGTTGCGGCAGGTTGTGCGAATGTTTCTGCGTGCAGCGTCGGAAAATTTGGAGGCAATAACGTGACCTTTGGCAGATCATCCGCACCACTCGCAGAATTATCCGAAATCTTTCGCTCCTCATTTATCAATAGCATTGGTTAAGCTTGCGAAACGGGCGTTTGGTGCCTACATTCACAGTTAGAAAATTTACAAAGGACAACCAACATGGCCATTGCAGCCCATGAAATCGAAGCCCTGATCCGCGCCAGCTTCCCCGAGGCCAAGATCACAATTACAGATCTGGCAGGCGACGGCAATCATTGGGCCGCCGAGGTAATCGACGAAAGTTTTCGTGGTCAAAACAGGGTTCAGCAACAACGTGCGGTTTATGCGTCCCTAAAAGACAAAATGGAAGGCTCGGCGGGCGCGCTGCATGCCTTGGC
>CAYYXZ010000010.1:0-1611 GCA_964475715.1 uncultured Marinosulfonomonas sp.
TGTGGCAGGTTTTGTGGTGGCGGCGGATCGGGCGGATGATGTGCCGTTTTAGAGTTTTGATGCCTGCGGCGCAGGTATTTAAGAAAAGAAGAGCGGCAGGATTTCAGGACCTCAGGATTGGGTAAAGTGTTGCCAGCAGTAGCAAGCCGGCGGTTATGTTGAATATTTTCAGGCGGCGCGGGGTGTGTAAAACGCGGCTCATTTGCTGGCCCAAAACGGCCCATGTTGTAATGGATGGCAAATTTACAATTGCAAAGATGCCCGCGACCATGGCGATTTGGGCCGGTGTTGCCGATGCTGGTGCGTAAATGCTGATGGCGGTAAATGCTATGGCGATGGCCTTTGGGTTGACCCATTGAAATGCCGCCGCTTGCAGGAATGTAAACGGTTTTGCGCTGCCGGAGGTTGCATTTGGCGGTGTTCGGTTGCTGGCGATTTTCCAGGCCAGAAATAGCAGGTAACAGGCGCTGAACAGCTTTAGCACTGTGTAACTAAACGGATAGGCGTCAAATATTTGCTTTAGGCCGATGCCGACCAAAAACACCATTAAGCTGTGGCCCAGCGAGATGCCCAGCATATGGGGCACGGTGCGGATCAGGCCGAAATTGGCACCAGAAGCTAGCAGCATCAGATTATTTGGCCCCGGCGTTATCGAGCTGGCAAACGCAAAAGCAATCAGGGCGAGGATTAGGTCGAGTGTCATTATTGGTTTGCCTTTTAATTGGACGTTTGGCAATTATCTGCGATGATAGGCGCAATTGGCTGTCTATTTGGCCGGAAAAATGAATAAAAGAGCAACATATGCCTGAAATTGATCTAAAAAGCCGCGAAATATTGCGCATCCTGCAAGTTGACGGCCGGATCAGCAATATTGATTTGGCTGGGCGGGTGGCGCTTTCGCCCTCGGCCTGTTTGCGCCGTGTGCAGGAATTAGAGCGCAGCGGAGTGATTTCGCGATACCGCGCTGTGGTTGACCGCGAAAAGCTGGGCAACGGGTTTACGGCCTATGTTGCGGTGGGTTTGTCGGAGCATTCCAAGAAATCCCAAGAGGCGTTCGAGCAGGCGATGGCGGGTGCCCCCCAAGTGCGCGAATGTCACAATGTGGCCGGGGCTTATGAATATCTGCTGCGGGTCGAGGTGGCCGATCTGGCCAGTTACAAAACCTTTCACACCGATATTCTGGGCACGGTTCCCAAGGTGAATTCGATCATATCCTATATGGTTATGGGTTCCTCCAAAGACGAGCGGGCCTAAAAAAACGGCAGCACCCAGGAAGAGGCACTGCCGTTATTTGTGCGGTGATCCCCGGGAGGGGTGGGCATCACCGCGACCCGTTACGCCAATACAATCGGGAGGAAAAATCTGGCGCAACGAAATGTCCAGCGCCGGATTGGCGCCGTTGAGCAGAACATATGAATTTTTAGCGCCGCTACAATACCCCGCCTGATCATTGCCGTTATGCGCGGCGTGCATAGGTTGGTCGGGCCGCCACTTGGGCTTGGTGTGCGTCGATATTTCCCTTGCGATTACGCAAAAAGAGCGCAACAAATGCACAACTATTTATGCCAAGGAGAGCGCGCATGGGTGTGAGCCGTGAAGATGTTTTGAAGC
>CAYYXZ010000010.1:1711-2826 GCA_964475715.1 uncultured Marinosulfonomonas sp.
CTATTTATGCCAAGGAGAGCGCGCATGGGTGTGAGCCGTGAAGATGTTTTGAAGCTATTGCAAAAAATCGGCCTGCCCGCTGGTGGTGATCTGGTTTCGGCCGGTTTGGTGCGTGCGCTTGGGGTGGACGGGGGGCAGGTGCGCTTTGTGATCGAGGCCGCAAATCCGTCCGATGCCGCCAAGCTGTCGGATGTGCGCGATGCGGCGCAGGCGGCGGTTGAAAACATGACCGGTGTTGAAAGTGTTTCTGTGGTGCTGACGGCGCACGGATCGGCCGCAAGCCCGGCTGCGCCCCCTGATATCAAGCCACGGCGCAAAGATGGGCTGCAGCAGGGGCGCCAGAAAATATCGGGAATTAGCCGGATTATTGCGGTCGGATCGGGCAAGGGCGGGGTTGGTAAATCGACCGTGACTTCGAACCTTGCGGTGGCTTTGGCCAAGCAGGGGCGGCGCGTCGGCTTGCTGGATGCCGATATTTACGGACCGTCCCAGCCGCGGATGATGGGGGTGAACGCACGCCCGGATTCCGATAAAGACAACCGGATTATTCCGCTGATTGCCCACGGGGTAAAGATGATTTCGATTGGCCTTATGGTGGCTGACGATCAGCCGCTGGCCTGGCGCGGGGCGATGTTGATGAAGGCGCTGCAGCAATTGCTGGGCGACGTCGTTTGGGGCGAGCTGGATGTCTTGTTGATTGATTTGCCCCCCGGAACCGGTGATGTGCAGCTGACTTTGGGTCAAAAAACCAGCATCACGGGGGCGTTGATTGTGTCGACCCCGCAAGATGTGGCGCTGATTGATGCACGCCGCGCGATTTCGATGTTCCAGAAATTCAACACGCCTATTTTGGGTTTGATTGAAAATATGTCATCCTATATTTGCCCTCAATGTGGTCACGAGGCGCATATTTTTGGCCATGGCGGTGTGCATGATGAAGCCGCGCGTCTGGAGCTGCCGTTTTTGGGGGCGTTGCCGCTGGATTTGGCGGTGCGTCTTGCGGGGGACGCCGGTGCGCCGGTTGCTGCGGGGCAGGGACCGTTGGCCGAGGCTTACGCAAAGCTGGCTGCCAGACTGGTTGAGGGCGGCATGGCCTGATTGCCGTTTTTGCGCAG
>CAYYXZ010000010.1:2926-12844 GCA_964475715.1 uncultured Marinosulfonomonas sp.
TTTTATCTAAAACGAGAGATCCGGCGCGCGGGCGAGCAGACATCCCCCCAGATGGCGCGCGCAGCTGGACATACCCCGCACTGCGGGAGAACACGGCGGGTTGAGTAGTGGCAGCTAACTCAAACCCGCCGTTTTCATTTTCGGAATACCAGATTTATTCGGGGGCAAGTAAGGGTTAGGGACGCACAAGTGGGTCTGAGTTTCAGAGGCGAATTTGACCAAAAGGTCGACGGTAAGGGGCGCATGTCGATCCCGGCCGATTTTCGTCGTGTGCTTGAAGCTGGCGACCCCGATTACCCTGAAAAAAACGCCACCGCCCGCATGGTGGTGTTGTATGGCCCGCATCTGAAAAACAATCTGCAAGCTTACACAATTGACGATATGGCCGAAATCGAGACCGCAATTCGTGCCCTGCCGCGTGGCTCGGATGCGCGCAAACAGGCCAGCCGGATGATTTTAGGCAAGTCGTGGGAAACCGAGGTTGACCGTGACGGGCGCATCGTTTTGCCCAAAGACCGGCGTGCGCAAATCGCGCTTGAGGGGCTGTCGACAATGGTTGCGATGGGCGATCATTTCGAGATCTGGAACGCGCAAACTTATAGCGCGCAGGAAAAGGCCGAGTCACAGGCCTATCTGGCGAAAATGCCGGATAATTTTGATCCGCTGTCTTTGCTGGATCCGCCAAATCTGCCGGACAATTCGAATGCGGGGTGATCCATGACGACACCCCTGTTGCCTCCCCATGTCCCTGTTTTATTGCAACCGCTTCTCGAGGCGGTTTCGCCCGTTTCAGGCCTTTGGCTTGATGGCACGTTTGGCGCGGGCGGTTATGCTCGCGGGCTGCTGGATGCCGGTGCGGATCGGCTGATCGGGGTTGATCGTGATCCGTTGGCTTTTGAAATGGCCGCGGATTGGGCCGCCGATTATGGCGCGCGTTTGCATCTGGTTCAGGGCACGTTTAGCAAGCTGGACAGCTATAGCGATCAGCTGCTGGATGGCGTGGTGTTGGATTTGGGCGTCAGCTCGATGCAGCTGGACCGCGCCGATCGCGGCTTTTCATTTATGCGCGATGGACCGCTGGATATGCGCATGGATCAAACCGGTGCATCCGCGGCGGATTTGGTTAATTTGGCTTCCGAGGCCGCGCTGGCCGATGTTATTTTTCAATACGGCGAAGAACGTGCTTCGCGCCGGATTGCCGCTGCGATTATTGCGGCGCGAAACCTTGCGCCGTTTGAAACCACCTTGCAATTGGCGCAAGTGGTCGAGACCTGTTTGCCACGCTCAAAACCGGGCCAAAGCCACCCTGCAACGCGCACATTTCAGGCCATTCGCATTGCCGTAAATAACGAATTTGGCGAATTGCTGGCCGGGCTTCATGCGGCGGAACGTGCGTTGAAACCCGGTGGAAAACTGGCGGTTGTCACGTTTCATTCGCTTGAAGATCGGGTGGTAAAACGCTATTTGTCGGCCCGCTCAGGCGGGGCTGGAAATGCCAACAGGTATGCGCCGCAAGGTCTTGAAGTTAAACCACAGTTTAAGTTGCTCAACCGCCGCGCAATTGGGCCGGACAAGGACGAGCTGGCCCAAAATCCGCGATCACGCAGTGCCAAATTACGGGTGGCTGTGCGCACGCAGAACCCGTCAGATCAAATGCCGCACACAGGGCTTGGAATGCCGAAAATATCATTGGGGGATTATCAAGATGCGTAGCTTTTTTTATGTGATCAGCGCGCTGGCCGTTATCGGCTTGATGTTTTGGTCTTATCAGGAAAATTACAAAACCCGCGCCTCGTTGACCGAGGTTGCAAAAGTTCAGCGCGAAATCGGAGACGCGCGCCAAATGCTGGCTGTTCTGCGGGCCGAATGGGCCTATTTGAACCGACCCGAACGTTTGCGCGATCTGGCCGAAATTAATTTTGACCGTCTGGGCCTGTTGGCGCTGTCGCCCGAGCAGTTTGGCCGCATCGATCAGCTTGCTTTCCCGGCACCCGATTTGGGACCGGTGATAAACCCCATTAACCTGTCGGCAAAGCTGGAGCAAACCCAATGATCCGCACCCCTTTGCGCCCGTTGTCGCGTGTTTTGAAAGCCCGTGAAAAAGGCGAAAACCCCGACCTGATCGAGCGCGAGAACATTCGACTTCGCCATGAAGCCATGCGCGATAATTCGCGGCAGCGCTCCGAGGGGCGTTTGTTGGTGCTGGGCGCGCTTTTCTTTTGTGCTTTTTCGGTGATCGGCATCCGGATGGGCACGCTTGCCGCCAGTGATCCGGTCGAGCCGCGCGCGGCCGTGTCGGGTGCCCAAATCAGCGCAAATCGGGCCGATATTATTGACCGTAACGGACGGATTTTGGCCACCAATCTGGCCACGCACGCGCTTTATGCCAAGCCGCAGATTATGGTTGAAACGGATCGTGCTGCCGAAAAACTGGTGGAAATATTCCCGGATCTTGATGTTGAAAGATTAAAGCGCCAATTTGGTGGCACGCGCACATTCGTCTGGGTCAAGCGCAAGATCAGCCCCGAAGAAATGCAAGCCGTGCATGATATTGGCGAGCCGGGTTTGTTGTTTGGCCAGCGTGAAATGCGGCTTTATCCCAACGGTAATTTGGCGGCGCATATTCTGGGCGGCACCAGATTCGGGCGCGAAGGCGTGCATTCGGCCGAAGTGATCGGCACTGCCGGCATTGAAAAATTCCACGATGATTTTCTGCGCGACCCCGCGTTGGATGGCAAGCCGTTGCAGCTGTCGATTGATCTGACGGTTCAGGCCGCCGCGCGCGAGGTTTTGTCGGGTGGCATGAAATTGATGAACGCCAAAGGTGCGGCCGCGGTGTTGATGGATATTCACACCGGCGAGATTATTTCGATGCAAAGCCTGCCCGATTTTGACCCCAACAACCGCCCTCGGGTGTTAACCGAGGGTTATGCCGGTGACAGCCCGCTGTTTAACCGCGCGGTGCAGGGGGTTTACGAGCTGGGATCGGTGTTTAAGATTTTTGCGACGGCTCAGGCGCTTGAGCTGGGCATTGTAAACCCGTCAACGATAATCGACACCAAAGGCCCGTTGCGTTGGGGCCCCCATAGCATCAGCGACTTTCGTGATTACGGCCCGGAAATGTCGCTGACCGATGTGATTGTGAAATCCTCTAATATTGGCACGGCCAATGTGGCGCTCAAAATCGGCTCCGAGCTCCAGCAGGAATTTTTAGGCGCGCTGGGTTTGTTCAAGGCCACACCTGTTGAGATGGTCGAAGCAGCCGGCGCAAGGCCGTTATTGCCGCGCAACTGGTCTGATCTTTCGACCATGACCATTTCTTATGGCCACGGATTATCCGTCAGCCCGCTGCATTTGGCGGTGGCCTATTCGTCGGTTTTAAATGGCGGCACGATCGTTAAGCCGACCTTGTTGCTGCGCCCGGACGCACAAAAAGGCGCGCGCCTGATTTCAGAGCGCACCTCCGAGCAAACCCGCATAATGTTGCGCCAAGTTGTGGTGCGCGGCACCGCGTCATTTGGCGAGGTCAAGGGCTATGCCGTGGGTGGAAAAACCGGCACAGCCGACAAGCCGAAGCCCAGCGGTGGCTATTACGATGACAAGGTTATTTCCACATTTGCCACGGTTTTTCCGGCGCATGATCCGAAATATGTGTTGATTGTCACGTTGGATGAGCCGTCTGAAAACTCGGGCAAAGAGCCGCGCCGCACGGCGGGCTGGACGGCCGTTCCGGTGGCTGCTGAAATGATCCGCCGCATTGGGCCGCTTTTGGATTTGCGACCAGAGCTTGAGCCTGTGCAGCCAACTGGGATAACATTGACCAGTCAGTAGAATCAGCAAAACCGGGGGGGGTAAAATGACACATCAGACAGGCAAAAAACAGGCAGCCATAAAAACATTGGCCGATCTGGGCCTACGGGCCATTGGTGGCCAAGAGGCTGAAATTACAGGGCTTTCGGTGGATAGCCGTTTGGTGCAGCCGGGCCATTTATTTGCGGCATTTGCCGGCAGCCGGGTGCATGGCGGCGAATATATCAAATATGCGCTGCGGATGAATGCCGGCGCGATTTTAACCGACAAGGCCGGTGCTGCGCTGGCGCGGGCTGAAATTGGGGCCGCCAAGGTGCCTGTGGTTTTAACCGAAGACCCGCGTCAGGCGCTGGCTTATGCGGCCGCACTTTGGTTTGGTGCGCAGCCAGAATTTGTGATCGGCGTTACCGGCACCAACGGCAAAACATCCGTCACCACATTCGTGCGCCAGATCTGGATGGCGATGGGCATAAAGGCGGCCAATCTGGGCACCACCGGTGTCGAGGGCGATTTTCAGGCTCCGCTAAGCCACACAACCCCCGAGCCGATCGGTTTGCACCGGGTTTTGGCCGAAATGGCTGGGGCTGGCGTGACCCATTGCGCCATGGAAGCCTCGTCGCACGGCCTGTCGCAACGCCGCCTTGACGGGGTGCGTTTGACGGCGGCCGGATTTAGCAATTTTTCGCAGGATCATCTGGATTACCACAAAACCTTTGAAAATTATTTCAACGCCAAAATGCGCCTGTTTCGCTCTGTGCTGGGTGATGAGGCCACCGCTGTGATCAATGTGATGGATCCAAAGGGTGACGAGGTGGTTGAAATCGCTAAAAAACGTGGTCAAAAGGTGATCACGGTTGGCGCCCGCCACGGATCGCATTTGCGCCTGACGGGGCACCGGTTTGACAACACGGGGCAGGATATCCGGTTTGAATGGCTGGGCGATGCTTATCAGGCGCGGATTGATTTGATCGGTGGTTTTCAGGTTGAAAATGCGCTGCTGGCGGCCGGTTTGGTGATTGCCTGCGGGGCGGATCCCTCGGAAGTATTTGAAACTTTGCATGAGCTGACCACGGTTCGCGGCCGGATGCAGCTGGCGGCGACACGTCAAAACGGCGCGGCTGTGTTTGTCGATTTTGCCCACACGCCCGATGCGGTTGAAACGGCGCTGCGCGCGCTGCGACCCCATGTGATGGGGCGCATTATTGTGGTGCTGGGGGCCGGTGGCGACCGTGATCCGGGCAAGCGGGTTTTGATGGGGCATGTGGCCGAGGAAAATGCCGATCTTGTGTTTGTCACCGATGACAATCCGCGCACCGAAGATCCCGCCGCCATTCGTGCCATGGTGATGCAGGGTTGTCCGCACGCCAAAAATATCGGTGATCGGGCCGAGGCGATTTTGCGCGGGGTTGATGCGTTGCAGCCGGGGGATGTGCTGCTGATTGCCGGCAAGGGGCATGAAAGCGGGCAAATTATCGGCAATGATGTGTTGCCGTTTGATGATGTAGAGCAGGCAAGCGTTGCGGTTGCCGCACTTGAGGGGCGTTTAATGTGAGCATTTTATGGACATCTGCCGATGCGGTTTTGGCCACCGGCGGCAAGGCACGCGGTGACTGGCAGGCAAGCGGGGTGTCGATTGACACGCGATCTATTGTGGCGGGCGATTTGTTTGTGGCGCTAAAAGACGTGCGTGACGGGCATGATTTTGTCGCGCAGGCTTTGGAAAAAGGCGCGGGCGCGGCTTTGGTTTCGCGGGTTCCCGACGGGTTATCGGCGGCTCCGTTGTTGGTTGTTGATGATGTTTTGGTGGCCCTGAGCGCGCTGGCTGAATTTGCGCGCGCGCGCACCACGGCCAAGGTTGTCGGGGTTACCGGATCGGTCGGCAAAACCTCGACCAAGGAAATGCTGCGCACGGTTTTGGCCCGTCAGGGGCAGGTTTTTGCGGCCGAGAAAAGTTTTAACAACCATTGGGGTGTGCCGCTGACCTTGGCGCGGATGCCGGCCGATGCCGATTACGCGGTGATTGAAATCGGCATGAACCGCCCGGGCGAAATTGCCCCGTTGGCGCGTCTGGCCCGGCTTGATGTGGCGATGATCACCACGGTTGGCGCCGCCCATCTTGAGGCGTTTGAAAACCTTGAAGGTATCGCGCATGAGAAGGCCTCGATTTGTCAGGGGCTGGAGGCTGGCGGCGTTGCGGTGCTGAACGGCGATATTCCGACCAGTCCGATTTTGCTGGCCGCGGCCAAACGGGCAGGGGCCAAAATTACGACCTTTGGTGAAAATGAAACCAACACGGATCGTTTGCTGCAGGTGCAGTTAAGTCAAAACACCACGATTGCGCGCGCCAGTCTTGATGGCACGGCGGCGATGTTTAAAATTGCCAGCCTTGGCCAGCATTTTGCGATGAATGCGCTGGGGGCTTTGGGGGTGGTGCGGGCTTTGGGGGCCGATACGGGGTTGGCGGCCAATGATCTGGGCCTGTGGAAACCGCCTGTTGGCCGTGGCAGCCATGAAATTATTTCGCTGGATCTGGCGGACCCGAACCAGTGTCTGACTTTGATTGATGACGCCTATAACGCCAATCCGGCCTCGCTTGATGCGGCGTTAAAAGTGCTGGCGGCGAGCGTTCCGGTCGATGGTTTGGGCCGACATAAAAAAGGGCGCAGGATTGCCATTCTGGGTGATATGCTGGAATTGGGCGATACGGAAATGGCGCTGCACGCCGAATTTGCCGACCATCCGGCCATGGCGGAAATTTCTGAAATCCATTGCTGTGGCTCGCGTATGTTGGCGCTTTGGCAGGCTTTGCCCGAGCGAAAACGCGGGGAATGGCTGGAAAATGCGCCCGAGCTTGCGGCAATTTCGCACAGGTTGCTGGACGCGGGTGATGTGATCTTGGTAAAGGGGTCGCTAGGCTCCAGGGTCAGCGTGGTGGTTCAGGCCATTCGTAAACTTGGGCAGGCGCAACAATAATGGCGCAACAATAATAAAGGGTAAAAGTATATGCTGTTTTGGTTAACCGGACTTACGGACGGTGGCGATGTTTTTAATTTGCTGCGCTATATCACGGTGCGTTCGGGTGGCGCGTTTTTTACCGCGTTGTTTTTTGGCTTTATTCTTGGCCAGCCGCTGATCAATTTTCTAAAGCGCAAACAAACCAACGGCCAGCCAATCCGCAAGGACGGCCCCCAGAGCCATATTTTGCAAAAAGCCGGCACCCCGACCATGGGTGGCGTGCTGATTTTGGGCGCGCTGACCTTTTCAACCCTGCTTTGGACGCGGCTGGACAATCCTTATATCTGGATGGTGCTGTTTGTGACATTGTCCTTTGGCGCGATTGGTTTTGCCGATGATTACGCCAAGGTCAGCCAGAATAACACCAAAGGTATTTCGGGCAGAATCCGCATTCTGCTGGGTTTGCTGATTGCCGGCATTGCCGCTTATTGGGCCGCGCAATATCACCCCGAAGAGCTGGCTTACCAGCTGGCTGTGCCGGTGTTCAAATATACGCTGTTCAACCTTGGTTATTTCTTTATTCCGTTTGTGATGATCGTTATTGTTGGTTCGGCCAATGCGGTAAATCTGACCGACGGGCTGGATGGTCTGGCGATTATGCCGGTGATGATTGCGGCCGGAACTTTGGGTGTGATTGCCTATGCGGTTGGTCGGGTGGATTTCACCGAATATCTGGGGGTGCATTTTGTGCCCCAAACGGGAGAGCTGTTTGTCTTTACCTCGGCGTTAATCGGCGCCGGTTTGGGGTTTTTGTGGTATAACGCCCCGCCGGCGGCGATGTTTATGGGCGATACCGGATCACTGGCGCTGGGCGGCGCGCTGGGCGCGATTGCGGTGGCCACAAAACACGAAATCGTGCTGGCGATTGTTGGCGGCGTGTTTGTCTTCGAGGCGCTTTCGGTGATCATTCAGGTGCTTTATTACAAACGCACCAAAAAGCGGGTTTTTCTGATGGCCCCGATCCACCATCATTTTGAGAAAAAGGGCTGGTCCGAGCCGCAAATCGTCATCCGTTTCTGGATTATCGCGTTGATACTGGCGCTGATTGGGCTGTCCACGCTGAAGGTGCGTTGATCGGTTTTCCGTGCAGTTTCATTGCAATCTATCCGTGATCTGGTAAGGTTTCTTGAAATATTGGAGGATGGTTTTTGCCTGACTGGAGCTTGCTGGAATGGATTGGCGCCATTGGGTCGATTGCTGCAGTATTAGCTATCCCCGTGGCAATGGCCTGTTTGTGCGCCGCAAACGCACGATCAGGGAACTGATTTATGTCGAACAGGAACGCGATAATTTCCGCAAGCAATGCGCCAAACAATCAGTGCGTCTTAACCATATTGACCCTGAACGTTTTATCGACCGCATCACCGAATTGCGCGGCGCCGGTGAATTTGATGAAATGGTCCAGCTGTCCGAAAGTTTCAGCAATGCCCAAAGCGAGGCCTTTGGGATGGCAGCCGAAATCCTGACCGAGCAGGCGATTCTGGATAGCGGAAAACATGATGGTGCTGCACAAGATGCTATTCGATTTGCCGCAATCGGGCTGGCCGCCCAACCGGATTCGCCTCGCTTGCAAGAATTGCAAAAACTTGCCAATAGCCGTGCCAAAGCTGTGCAAAATGGTGAGCCGATTGACACCCTGAATTGGGATGGGCTGGCGGATGTTGAGCTGCACGAGATGGCACGTTCACTGGAGAAAGCCGGTAAATATCAACTGGCAGAAATTGCCGCGCGCCGCGCTGTGCCACTTGCTTATGCGCGAACGGGTCAAAATTCGTCCAATTATGCTGCTGCTTTAGGGTCTCACGGGGATATTTTGCGCGCATTGGGCGATTACGGGGCGGCCGAGCCGTTGTATCATCAGGCGGTTGCGGTGCTTGAAGCGGCGTTGGGGGCGGATCACCCCAACAGCAGGATCGCGCGGAGAAATTTGCAGAAGTTTTTGCAGGAAAAACCGTAAACCAAGGCCTTTGGGCGGTATTTATCGCGCCGGACAGCCAAGCGTGAATTCATCAGCATCGCAAAGACGGGCACATTCAGTTATACTCTAACGAATCTGTGCGCAAGATACGCCAATCTGTTAAAAAAGGATTTATTTATGAAAATTCACGCCTTCGCTTGCGCGCCCGTCACGGCCTTGTTTCTTGGCGCTTGTGTGTTTGCTCTGGCCTTGCAAACCGGGCCGGTAAACAGCGCCACAGAAACGGTTGAAAATGCGCAAACTGTGGTTGTGGTTGAAAAGGCAAATTATGACAGCCTGCTAAAACAGTTTAGCAGCGCGCAGAAAAAAGGCCATTACCCAGCGGCGCTTGCAGCGTCCGCTGATCTGCTGAAATTCTCGCAGAGAGTTCACGGTTTTTTGCATCAGCGCACGCTAAAAGCCCTGAACCTTACGGCGCTGAGCCATTATCGCATGGGCCAGTTTGAGGCCGCAGAAAGATTGTATCGCCGCCTTCTGGCAATTGACGATTTTATCGTCGGTAGTGATGTGCGCGTGCGCGCCGTGCATTTGAATAATCTGGGCAACCTGCTGCGTGCCAAGGGCGATCTTGAGGCGGCCGAACCATTGTTGCGCCAAGCCCTTGAAATTGTGGCACAAACATCTGGTGATGATCATCTGGATTATGCGTCTCCGTTGAATAATATGGCCTTGTTGCACCGCGACAAAGGTGATCTTGAGGTGGCCCAAAAGCTGCTGGAAAAAGCTGTCAGTATTGGGCGCTCAAACGCTGGTGCAGATCATGCTGTGCGGTTGGGTAATCTGGCCGGCGTGCTGCGCGCCAAAGGTGATTTTGAGGCCGCCGAGCCTTTGTTGCGTCAAGCTCTTGAAATCGGGGAAAAAACCATTGGCACCCAGCATCCAAGATACGCCACGCGTCTGAATAATCTGGGTTTGTTGTTGAAATCCAGTGGCAAATCTGACGAGGCCGAAACATTTTACCGCGAGGCTTTGGCCGTGCTTGAGCAAAGCCTTGGGACCGATCATCCAAGCAGCATCATAACGCGCGAAAATCTGGCGGCGGTTTTGCAATATTAAGCCGGCGGGCGCGTAAGGTCTTGCTTTGCACCTGAACGCAGGCCCGCACCTGAACGCAG
>CAYYXZ010000010.1:12944-17212 GCA_964475715.1 uncultured Marinosulfonomonas sp.
CCCGCGTAAAAGAAAACCCTTGAACATCTGCGGGTTTGCGCCCATTTAGGGGGCGCTCACGCCTTTGTGGGCGGATTTAAAATGGAGTGAACATGGCTAAGGAAGAACTGCTCGAATTCCCCGGTGTCGTCAAGGAACTCCTGCCAAATGCGACATTTCGGGTCGAGCTGGAAAACGGCCATGAAATTATTGCGCATACGGCAGGAAAAATGCGAAAAAACCGCATTCGCGTGCTGGCAGGTGACAAGGTTCAGGTCGAAATGACCCCCTATGATCTGTCCAAGGGGCGCATCAATTATCGTTTCAAATAAGGCTGTGGTGCGGCTGGTTTTAGGCTCGGGCAGTCCGCGTCGGGCTGAATTGCTGGCCCAGATCGGTGTGGTGGCGGATGATGTCCGGCCCCCTGATATTGACGAAACCCCGCATAAATCAGAGTTGGCGCGCCCGTATTGCGTGCGGATGGCGTATGAAAAGGTGCAGGCTGTTGTGGCCGGTGCCGATGAAATTGTGCTATGCGCTGACACCACCGTTGCCATGGGGCGCCGGATTTTGGGCAAGCCTGAAAACGCGGGTCAGGCGGCGGAATTTCTGCTGGCGCTGGCCGGTCGTCGCCATAAGGTGATTACGGCTGTGGCGGTGAAACGCGGCGATAAGATCTGGCAGCGCAATGTGGTCACGACGGTTCAAGTCAAACGTCTGTCGGATGATGAATTAAACGCCTATCTGGCTAGCAATGATTGGCAGGGCAAGGCCGGTGGTTACGCAATTCAGGGACCGTTTGGGGCTTTTATTCCGTGGATCAGCGGATCGTACAGCGCCGTGATGGGGCTGCCGGTGGCTGAAACCACACAAATTTTACGCGCAGCCGGTTATCCGCTGCTGAAAGGTTGGTCATGAAGGGCAGTTTGATTGCACTGGATCATTTGGACGGGCGCGCGGCTGCGGCTTTGGTGGTGGATGGCAGATTGGAAGATTTGTTGATCTCGCCGCCGGCCAATTTTGGCCCCACACCCGGCGCGATTTACCGCGCGATTGCGGATCGGCCGCTAAAGGGGCAGGGCGGGATGATGTTGCGCTTGCCCGGTGGCAACACAGCGTTTTTGCGCCAAGGCAAGGGGTTGCACCCCGGGCAGGATTTGCTGGTGCAGGTCACGGGTTACGGCGAGGATGGCAAGGCGGTTCCTGTCAGCCATAAAATTCTGTTCAAAAGCCGTTATGCGATTGTCACACCGGATGCGCCGGGCCTGAATATTTCGCGCCGTATTCGTGATGAGGACGAGCGGGACCGGCTGCTGGAAATTGCCCATATCGGCATGGACGGATCTGATTTTGGCATGATTTTACGCTCGGGTTGTGACGGGGTTGAGGCCGAGGATATTGACGACGACATTGCCGATATGCGCGGCGCGGCCGAGGCTGTTTTGGCCACCCAAGGCACGACACCCGAGCTTTTGCTTGATGGCCCTGACGCCCATATCTTGGGTTGGCGTGATTGGGCCGCACCTGATCTTGTGGCCAGCAACGAAGGATCTTTTGAAGATCACGGTGTGCTGGATGCAATCGAGGAGCTGGCCAGCGCTTATGTGAATGTCGGCGGGGGCGCGTCGATTTATGTTGAGCCGACCCGCGCATTGGTGGCGGTGGATGTGAACACGGGCGGCGATACTTCGCCGGCTGCGGGGCTGAAGGCCAACCTGTCCTGTGCGCGTCATTTGCCGCGTCAGTTGCGCCTTCGCGGGCTGGGTGGTCAGATTACGCTGGATCTGGCGCCGATGGCCAAAAAGAATCGCAAACAGTTTGAAAACGCCCTGCGCAGTGCCTTTCGGGCCGACACGGTGGATACGGTTTTGGTGGGCTGGACGCCGCTGGGGCATTTTGAGCTGCAACGCAAGCGCGAACGCCTGGCGCTGAATAACGGTTTGCACGGCTAAGCTGCACAATGTTGATTGTACGATGCTGGACATAAAAGTTCTGGTGCAAGGGTGGAGTGCCAGTAGGCGCTTGTGGGGCTATCTTTGACATTCTGCTTTGGCACAAAGATAAACAGTAAAAGGGCGTTAAAGCATAGTGTTAGACAAAATTATTGCCCATATAATTCCGCCCATCTTTCGATTAAACCCTGCTGTAATCTCTTTGAGGCCTTGTTCCAGCTTTTGCGCCCTTTCGGGGCCTCGCGGTCTGATTTCGCCACCGCGGCGCGGCGTTTTTCATCAGCTGTGAAAATCGCAAAGGCCAGCTGGGTGCCATCGGCGGCTGTCACAAAACCTGCCAAGGCCGAAACGAAATTCAGTGTGCCGGTTTTGGCACGCACTTTCACCGGATGCCCCTTGATCACCCTGCCGCGCTCATCACGCAGCGGAATTTGCTTTAACAAATGCGCCAATTTTCCGGTTGGTCCCTGTTTCACCAAACCCGAAACCATATCCTGGGCCGCCAAACGTGAGCCTGTGCCCAACCCAGAATGATCCACAAATCTTGTTTTCGTAGCGGCCGAGCGCGACTTGCTCCAGTTGGTCATTTTTTGGGCCGAAACTTTAAGCGACGCCACTGGGGCACCGCGTGCGCTGCTGGCTTTCATGCCGATAGATTCAGCCGTCATGTTGTTGGAATATTTCAATAAATTTTTCAACAAAACCCGCAGCTCATCACTTTTATGCTCCACCAGAACCGTGCCCGAAACACCCCCGCCCCCCGACACCGCACGCGGCAATTTTATGCCCTGTGATCGCGCCATGCTCTGAAACACGTCGGCCGTATAAATATGCGGGTTTCGCACCGGCAACCAGCGGCTGCCATCTTTACCCAGCGCACGGCGCGCAACGCTCCAGCTATCCACACCATTTACATCTTTATAGCTGTAAACCGGCAACTCTCGATTAACCACGCGCATCTTGGCGCTGCGCACCGTCGGACGATAGCGATTGGTGCGCGCATCCAGCGTCACATCATAGCGCCCCGCACTGCCACTGCGCCGCTTCCATTCAAAATAAACTCGGTTGAAATTCAAATTCAAAGCGTAAACTGCGGGGCTATAACCCACATGATCCGGCTGGCTGCTGTCGATGCTTTTCACAAAAGGCAAAGCCTCTGTGTTCAGCCTGAATTTTCCGGTCACCTCGTGCACTCCGGCCTTTTTCAAACCGGCCGCCATTTTGGCCAGATCATCGGTATCCAGCGTCGGATCACCCCCGCCGACCAGCACCAGATCACCCTTTAGCCGCCCGCCAACAATCGGCCCCGTGGCCATTAAGCGGGTTTTAAACCGAAAGCCCGAACCCAACCTGTCCAGCGCATAAAGTGCTGTGACAATCTTGGTCACACTGGCCGGCGGCTGGGCCAGCAACGGATTATAGCTTTCCAGAACCAGCCCCGTTTTGGCATCGGCCACCACAAAGCTGACCTTGCCGCCCAAGCCGGCTTGGGCAATCAGTTCTTTGGCCGATTTCACGGCGGGAACGCCCGCAACATCGCCCGCGCGCCCACCCGAAACACTGCGCGCCATTGGCCGCAACGATGATAACGGGGCATTCGCCAAGGCTTGGCCCGATGCGCTTGCCAGCAATGCGCTGATCACAAATCGTCTGGTAAAATTACGTTTCATTTCGGTGCAGTTAATCGAACCCGCAGGCCGGAAACAATAGCATATTTTGATTTTAGCCCGAATATATTTCCGATCATTTCCAATCACCACGCGCCCGAATTGCGCTTGATGACAGATCCAGCATTGGCGCATTGATAAAGCACCACGCGGGCAATTTGGCCCCCGCCAGCAGGGCTGACTGATTGCCGCGCAACCGGTATCCGGCGTATATTTTGGCCGCTTTTGAGCGACGCGCCTGCCGGCGTTCTCGGGGCCGTGCAATCACCCCGACGGGGATATTTTGCATAATCCAGTGCCAACGCTGCCAGTGATGAAACTGGGCCAGATTATCAGCCCCCATCAACCAGACAAAACGCACGCCCTGATGTTTTTCAAACAAAGCCGCCAAGGTTTGGGCCGTAAACCGTGTGCCTAGCTGCACTTCGAAATCTGTCACCTTGATGCGCGGATGGTCTGCCATAACGCGGCACGCCTCCAGCCGCTGCTGAATCGGGGCCGGCGCGTTTTCTTTTAGCGGATTGCCCGGCGACACCAGCCACCAGACCTGATCCAGATTAAAGCGCTTTAACGCCACCTTTGAAATATGCAGATGCCCACGGTGCGGTGGATCGAACGAGCCGCCAAGCAGGCCGATGCGTTGGCCGGTGGTTGTGTGTGGCGTTCCAGT
>CAYYXZ010000011.1:0-4378 GCA_964475715.1 uncultured Marinosulfonomonas sp.
GGTCCCATAGCTCAACTGGATAGAGCACCTGCCTTCTAAGCAGGGGGTTTCAGGTTCGAGTCCTGATGGGATCGCCATGAATGGCAGCGGGACGTAGCGGATATGGGGTTATTTTACAGATTGGGCGTGATATTAACGCTGCTGTTAGCGCCCCAGATCGCGCCCCAAATCGCCATGGCGCAATTTGTGCCCGAAACCCAGACCCGCGAAATCCATTTGCTCAAGGCAGAAGAGGGCGACACCCGGGTTATTATGCGATTCCCGCTGATTTTGGCCTATGCAAACTATCTGGCAAACCTTGCGCCGGGCAGCGAAATGTCCGCGCCGTTCATTATCAATTCGGTCACGGATGGCCAACAGATTTTCCGACTGGATAGCGAGGCGTTGCTGGAGGATTACCACGCATTATCCGACTTTCTGCTGCGCGGTTACAGGTTTTCGGCAAATGGCAAAACCATTATTCCCGAATGGCCCGAATATGTGGTGATCGACGGCCGCGATTTGTCGGATCCTGGTGTTAATATCGGCCTTGGCCTTACCTCGAGCGCCTCGATGCTGACGCTTTGCGTTTCGGATTACCCTTATCAGCCCGACATTTCCGAAGCATTGATTGTGATATCGTTTTTTCTGGCCGATGTGATGCCGGATGATCCGGTCAAGATCGAGCTGTTGACCCAAGAATTTCCGGTGCCCGATGGTGCGCAATTTGTGACCAAAATTACAGATTACCGCAGCGGCGAGATTGAGCGATATGAAATAAAGGGCACCAGTTTTGAGCCTGTGATTCTGGGCGATGGGGCAGGGCCGGCCCGAATTTTTAGCGCCGGTTACGCAATCATTCTGTTGCTGCTGTTTGCCGGTTTGGGCTTTGTTATTTACTGGCGGAAAAAACCTTAATCGGGCTGATACCCGTGGATCAATTGGCGCAACCCAATCAGGCCGCCCGCCGCAATTGCCGCCAGTGTGACGGGTGCGGAATAGGCCAGTGTTGAAAACGCCGACAGACCTTGGCCGACAGAACAGCCAATCGCAATCACGCCGCCGATACCCATTAGGGCCGCGCCGCCCACTTGCCGGCCCAATTCGCGCGGATCTTCGCAGGCCTCCCAGCGAAAATCGCGTTTTATCGCCGATCCGATGAAGGCGCCGATAATGACACCCAGCACGGCACCAACAGAAAACACCAGCCCGCCCGCCGAGGAGGTCATCAAATATAACAAGCTGCGCCCCAGCGGTGCGATGAAAGTATAGCTTTCCACCAAAGTTTGGCCAAAGCTTTCTTTGTGCAGCAATGATGTGCCCCAAAACCCGATGGTGATCGAGACGCCAACCACGGCGGCCCAGAAAATATGCTCGGGTTTGCGGCGCAGTTTTTCATAGCTTACGGCCCAGAGAATTAGCACCGTGGCAAAGGCAATTGCAAAAGCAAACGGGGCGATTCCGGTCATTTGGCCCAGCAGATGCGCAATCGAATTTATGCCCTCGGATGGCTGCTCGGGCAATAATGCAAGGCGCGGGATAGCAAGCGGGCCGTTCAAGGTGATAAAGCTGAAAACCGCCATCACCACCAGCACCACCAATGAGCGCAAATCACCGCCGCCAAACCGCGTTAAAGCGGAAAATCCGCAATTGCCGGCCATCGCCATGCCATAGCCAAAAATCAGACCGCCAATGATACTGGCCCATGGATTCCATTTAATCTGGTGATAAAAGGACAGCGAAAAATCAAAAACACCAATAGTTTCAAGGCTAAAGGCCCCGATAATCGCCACGCCAAGCGCAATGCCCCACATTCGCAGTTTGATCTGATCCTCGCCGTAAACCGCGGCCTCTAGCGCCCCGAGCGAGCAAAAATGCCCCATCCGCCCGGCCAGCCCCATCAAAACACCGCCAACCAGCCCGACAAGAGCGGCCAGCGCGCCATAAGGTATCGCGTCCATCGTAATCCTTCCTAGATGCGTTGGCCTAGATGCGTTGGGTGGGATTTGGTTTAGCGGCGTTTAGGGTCGCAAAACAGACGGTAAACCAGATCGATCGCCTCACGCGCCTTGGTATCGCCAAGGGTATAATAAATTGTTTTGCCGTCGCGTCTATATTTCACCAACCCCTCAAGGCGCAAGCGCGCAAGTTGCTGGCTGACCGAGGCCTGACGCGATGATAACAGCTTTTCCAGCTCGGTCACGGTTTTTTCGCCCGAATACAAATGGCACAGGATCATCAACCGGCCCTCATGGCCCAGAGCCTTTAAAAAAGACGAGGCCTCGGCCGCGTTCCCGCTCAGCAATTCGATGGTTTTATCCGTGTCGTTTCGCACGGCTGCCTTAAAACCTTTTAGTGTCGCTTCCATTCGGATGCTCCTCACATTGTCCTTGTTTCAATAGCACCTTGGGGGGAATGCGTAAAGCTACGCGCCTGGGTCTTTTTGCAGATCTTCGGGTAATTTTTTAATCATGGTTTGCATGAACCACCAGAAAAATTCGTCACTTTGATAACCCTCGATACGCCCCACCTCGCGCCCGTCATTCAGCAAAATAAAGGTGGGCGTGTAAATCGGCGGCGAATTCAGGGTGATGGCACCATCAAGCGGCTCATCGATCATCACGGTGGTAAGCGGCGCAATGCGACCCTCGGCGGTTTTGGGATAGATTGGCCCGATTTCGGCTTTCCAACGCTCACACCAAGGGCAGCCGGCTTCCTCAACCATTATCAGACGCACATCGGCAACGGCTGGCGTGCCCAGCAGAAATACCGCCAGCGCCAAGCCTGAAATAAATTGTATAATCCGAGTCATTTAATGGCTATCCTCACAAAACATAGACGTATACTAATATGTTTTTGACGTAAGGGCAAGGTTGCAGGGACTATGTTGGATGTAACATTTGGCGGCGCAATGATACAGGGGCTGATTGCCTTTTTCTCGCCCTGCGTTTTGCCGATGGTGCCGTTTTATTTCAGCTACATGGCCGGCATTTCGATGCAGCAGCTGCAAAGCGACGATACCATCGCGCCTGGCGCTGCGCGGCGTTTGGTGATTTCGGCGCTGTTTTTTGCGCTGGGCGTGACCACGATTTTCTTTTTGTTAGGCATGGGGGCGACGGCGGCGGGCCAAACTGTGCGGGTCTGGAAAAGCGAGCTAACGTACGCGGCGGCCGCTATTATTTTTGCGTTCGGTTTGCATTTTCTGGGCGTTTTGCGCATTCCGTTCCTGTATCGCGAGGCCCGTTTCCAAAGCAAAGCCGACCCCTCGACTATTTTTGGCGCTTATCTGATGGGGCTTGCGTTCGGCTTTGGCTGGTCGGCCTGTGTCGGGCCGATGTTGGCCAGCATTTTGTTCATTGCCTCGATGAAAGACAGCGTGGTTGAAGGCGGTTTGTTGTTGATGACGTTCGGCTTGGCCATGACATCGCCATTTGTCATCGCGGCGTTTTTTGCCCAACCGTTTTTGCGCTGGATGGTAAGAAACCGCAAATATCTGGCCTATGTTGAAAAGGTGATGGGGGCGATGTTGATCTTGTTTGCGATTTTGATGGTGACAAACAGCTTGAATGTTATCGCTAATTTTCTGCTGAAACTGTTCCCGGGCTTTAATGGTTTCGGCTGAAAGATACTGTGAAACGGCCAAAACGGACCATAAACAAAGCCATTCGCGACGCTGCGTTTTATTGCAAATTTCACCATACCTGATGGAATAAAATAAACGCTACCGTTGCGCGATAATCTTTCAATAATTAAACATAATTAAATCAATCTATTACAAGATATTCTTTGATTGATATATTCAGAGATGCATATTTGTATTGCTAGGGTGCGACATTTTGTCTACCCCTTGAAGATAGAAAAGAAGATTCTAACGGGAGGAATTTCTATGAAGCCAGCTATTCTGGGCATAATTGTCTCGATAGTAACAGCGACCAGCGCAAGTGCTGTCGACGTTGCGCCAGCCAGCGTTATTTTCACCGAAGGTGCGGTTGCCGTGTCCCTGACGGGTGCTGCGGGCGACCCAGTAAAGGGTCGGGATATCGTTTTGTCAAAAAAGAAGGGCAACTGCATTGCGTGCCATTCTAACGGTGAAATGCCTGATGTCGCCTTTCACGGCGAAATAGGCCCGGATCTGACCAGTGTCGGCGATCGCTACTCCGAGGCCGAGCTGCGCGGTATTCTAATCGATGCCAAGCTAACGTTTGAAGAAAGCATGATGCCTTCGTTTTACAAGGTTGACGGATTTTATCGTCCGGGCAAGGCTTATACGGGCAAGGCGGCGGATGATACATTTGCCCCGCTTTTGACCGCGCAGCAAATCGAAGATGCGCTTGCGTATTTGATGACGCTTAAATAGGCCAGGTGGCCAAACCCATAATATCGCCAAACCCATAATATC
>CAYYXZ010000011.1:4478-12078 GCA_964475715.1 uncultured Marinosulfonomonas sp.
GCCAAACCCATAATATCGCCAAACCCATAATATCAAGGAGAGAACATATGGAATTAACAAGACGCAATGCCCTCGCGCTTGGCGCCGGTGCCGTTGTCGCCACGATGATACCGTTTCAGGTTTCGGCAGCCGTTGCCGTTGACGATGCGATCGCGGCCTTTACCGGTGGCGCCGAGGTGGGCACCGACGGCATCACCCTGACAACCCCTGAAATCGCCGAAAACGGCAACACAGTGCCGGTGATGGCCGATGCACCGGGTGCGGTTGCGATTATATTGCTGGCCGATGGCAATCCGGATTCGGGTGTGGCAACGACAACATTCGGGCCTTTGGCGGCGGCGCAATCGATTTCGATGCGTATCCGTCTGGCGGGCACCCAAAATGTGATTGCCGTGGCCAAAATGGCAGATGGCAGTTTCGTTAAGGCCTCAAACCAAGTCAAAGTAACAATCGGCGGCTGCGGCGGCTAAGCATCTGAAAAGGAGAGAAATAAAATGGCAAAAGGTGTAAAACCCCGCGTGAAAGTGCCCAAAACAGCCACGGCTGGCGAGGCAATCACAATCAAGACCCTGATCAGCCACAAAATGGAATCAGGTCGTCGCAAAGACAAAGCCGGTGAATTGATCCCGCGCTCGATCATCAATCGTTTTACCTGTGATTTCAATGGCCAGAACGTGCTTGAAATCAGCATGGAGCCTTCGATTTCGACAAACCCGTTCTTTGAATTTGAAGCCACGGTTCCCGAGGCGGGCGAGTTTAAGTTCACTTGGTATGACGATGATGGCTCGGTTTACGAGACGGCCAAAAAGGTCAAAATGGCTTAAGTCGAAACACCTTTTCAGGGTAAGGAGACAACGATGAAAATCAATTCGCTGAAAGGCACTTTTGGGATTGCGACCGCATTTGTGGCCATGACCATCGGCACTAGTGCAGCGTTTGCAGAAACTGATCTGGACAAAAAACTGGTCGTTAATGACGAAATCGAGATGGTCACAAGGGCTCCGGCTCCGGCCCATCTTGAGGGGGCTGTGGACGAGATATTTTCGGGCTGGCTTTTTCGCAAATCCGAAACCCAGGAATCGCAGATGGACGATTTTGACAACCCCGGCATGTTGTTTGTCGATATCGCGCAGGATGCCTGGGACACGGTTGAAGGCACTGCGGAAAAATCATGTGCATCGTGCCACTCATCTGTCGAAGACAGCATGATGGGCGTCAAAACCGAATATCCAAAATGGATCGAGTCCGCCGGCGAGGTGCGTTCAATTGACATGCAGATCAACAATTGCCGCACAGCCGGGATGGGGGCCGAGCCATGGAAACTGACCGGCAGCAAAATGACGGCAATGAATGCGCTGATCACTGTGCAGTCGCGCGGCATGGCGGTTGATGTGGCGATTGACGGGCCGGCTGAAGAGATGTGGCTGCGGGGCAAGGAAATGTATTACGCCCGCACCGGTCAGCTGGAATTGTCATGCGCAAATTGCCATGAAGACAGTTATGATCTGAAAATTCGCGCCGATCATCTTAGCCAGGGCCAGATTAACGGCTTTCCGGTTTACCGTCTGAAAAACGCCAAATTGAACTCGGTTCATGCCCGCTTCAAGGGCTGCGTGCGCGACACGCGGGCCGAAACCTATAAGCCGGGCAGCGAAGATTTTCTGGCGCTGGAACTTTATGTCGCATCGCGCGGCAACGGCTTGTCGGTCGAGGGGCCTTCGATCCGAAACTAAAAATTCAAACCCGCGCCGGCCTGTTGACGGGCGCGGGTTTTTAAAAACTCTGGCTGGAGGCCTTGGTGTCGCAGCACAGCAATAGTTTGATCCAAGGGAGATGAAAATATGATTTCACGGCGTGATTTTTTGCAAGCAACCGTTGCCGCTTCGGCTATTTACGGTGCATCTGGCGTTGGGAATTGGGCAAAGCTGGCCGCACAGCAAGCGTTAACCCAAGACCAGCTTTTGGATTTTGACACCTTTGGCAATATCACGCTGATCCATGTTTGTGACATCCACGGCCAGATGAAACCGATCTATTTTCGCGAGCCTGAAATTAATTTGGGGGTTGGTGCCGTCAATGGTTTGCCGCCCCATGTTACCGGCAAAGATTTTCTGAAACTGTTTAATCTGAAGCCCGGCAGCCCCGAAGCCTACGCGCTGACCTATGTTGATTTTGTTTCGCTGGCCAAAGGTTACGGGCGCATGGGGGGGCTGGACCGGATGGCCACGATCGTAAATTCGATCCGCGCCGCGCGCCCCGATGCCTTGCTGCTGGATGCCGGCGATACTTGGCACGGATCCTACACCTGCCTGAAAACCGATGCGCAGGATATGGTCAATGTGATGAACCACATGAAGCCCGACGCGATGACTTGTCACTGGGAATATACGCTGGGCACCGAGCGGGTGAATGAAATTGTCGAGGGTCTTGATTTTGCGTTTCTTGGGGCCAATGTGTTTGATTCCGAATGGGACGAGCCGGCGCTGGAGCCTTACAAAATCTTTGAACGCGGTGGTGCCAAAATCGCCGTAATCGGGCAGGCATTTCCATATATGCCGATCGCCAATCCGGGCTGGATGTTCCCCGGTCTTTCATTTGGTGTGCGCGAAGGTCGCATGCGGCAAGTGGTTAACGAGGTCCGCGAGGATAAGGGCGTTGATCTGGTGGTGTTGTTGTCACACAATGGTTTTGACGTCGATCGCCAGCTGGCCAGCCGGGTTGACGGCATTGACGTAATCCTGACCGGCCACACCCATGATGCGCTGCCCGAACCGGTTATGGTGAATAAAACCATGCTGATTGCTTCGGGTTCCAACGGTAAATTTGTCACCCGGCTTGATCTGGATGTGCGCGGTGGTCAGCTGATGGGTTTTCGTCATAAACTGATCCCGGTATTTTCCGATGTGATTACGCCTGACAAAACCGTGGCTGCCGCAATCGATGCTGAGCGCGCGCCTTATATTGATGAAATGAGCGAGGTGATCGGCCACACCGACAGCCTGCTTTATCGCCGCGGCAATTTCAACGGCACTTGGGATGATCTGATTTGCAACGCGTTGATTGACGAGCGCGAGGCCGATATCGCCCTTAGCCCCGGGTTTCGCTGGGGCCCCAGCCTGCTGCCCGGTGATCCGATCACCCGTGAAGATATTTATAACGCCACCGCCATGACCTATCCAAATGCTTACCGTTCCGAAATGACCGGCGAGACGATCAAAACCATTCTTGAGGATGTGGCCGATAATCTGTTCAACCCCGACCCTTATTTTCAACAGGGCGGCGACATGGTGCGGGTTGGTGGCATGGGCTATCACATTGACGTTTCCAAACCCCAAGGCTCGCGTTTGACCAACATGACCATGCTGAAAACCGGCGAGGCGGTTGACCCTGCCAAAACCTATGTGGTGGCCGGCTGGGCATCGGTGCGCGAAGGCACCGAGGGGCCGGAAATCTGGAATGTGGTGGAAAACTATATCAAACGCAAAGGCACAATTCAGCTGGATCCGAACACCTCGGTGAAAGTGACGGGGGCCTAAATTTTAGCGGAAATCGAGGGGCTGAAAAAGGCAGTTTGGTTTTCATCAGGACAAGATTGCAACGATACATCACTATTTATGAATGTTATGGGAGGCTTTGAATGACCGGAATTATAGATAAAACAGCAACACGCCGCCAGTTTTTGCGCGCAAGTGTTGCCGCTGGCGGCAGTTTGGCCGTGGCGGGATCAGCGCAGGCGCTAACGGGTGAGGCCGCGATTTTGGAAAAGCAGCCTTGGCGACAGGAACTGGGCGATGCGGTTGACGAGGCACCTTATGGTATGCCGTCCGAATTCGAGGCCCATGTAAAACGGCGCAATGTTGAGTGGTTAACGGCCGATACGGTGTCCTCGATCAACTTTACGCCGCTGCATGACCTTGAAGGCATCATCACGCCAAACGGTGTTTGCTTTGAGCGCCACCACTCAGGCGCTGCCCATGTGGCCCCGGCCGATCAGCGTTTGATGATCAACGGTCTGGTGGATCGCGAGCTGATTTTCACCATGGAAGACATCATGCGTTTTCCACGCGAAAACCATGTTTATTTTCTGGAATGTGCGGCCAATACCGGCATGGAATGGCGCGGATCGCAGTTGAATGGCTGTCAGTTTACCCACGGTATGATCCATAATGTAATGTATACCGGCGTGCCTTTGCGTCTGCTTTTGGAAGAGGCAGGGGTGAAAACCGATGGCAAATGGCTGCTGGCCGAGGGGGCTGATGCCAGCGGCATGACCCGCTCGATTCCGATGGAAAAAGCGTTGGATGATTGTCTGGTTGCCTTTAAAATGAACGGCGAGGCCCTGCGGGTTGAACAGGGTTATCCGCTGCGTCTGGTTGTGCCCGGATGGGAAGGCAACATGTGGGTCAAATGGCTGCGTCGCCTTGAAGTGGGCGATAAAGCTTGGCACCACCGCGAGGAAACCAGCAAATATACCGACCTGCTGGATAACGGCACCGCGCGGCGTTTTACTTGGGAAATGGATGCCAAATCGATCATCACCAGCCCCAGCCCGCAAGCCCCGATCACCCACGGCCCCGGCCCAACGGTTATCAGCGGTCTGGCGTGGTCTGGCCGCGGCACGATCCCGCGGGTCGATATTTCGCTGGATGGCGGTATCAGCTGGCGCAAGGCGCGGATGTCAGGCCCAAGTCTGGATAAATCCATGCACCGGTTTTATTACGATTTTAACTGGAATGGCGAGCCGCTGTTGCTGCAAAGCCGCGCGCATGACAGCACCGGATATGTGCAACCCACCCGCGATCAACTGCGCGAATTTCGCGGCTTGAATTCGATTTATCACAATAACGGCATCCACACATGGGCCATTAACGATTTGGGCGAGGTTGAAAATGTTGAAGTATCTTAAAATATCTACCGCAGCACTATTGATTGCAACGCCGGTATTTGCAGATGGTTTCGGGCTGGGCCGGCTGGCCACAACCGACGAAGTTGCGGCCTGGAACACCGACATCCGCCCCGATGGGCAGGGCTTGCCGCCGGGCAGTGGCAGTGTCGAGTATGGTGAGGTAGTCTATGCCGAACAATGTGCCTCGTGCCACGGTGATTTTGGCGAAGGGGTTGATCGCTGGCCGGTTCTGACCGGTGGTCATGGCAGTCTGACCGATGATCGTCCGGTGAAAACCACCGGGTCATATTGGCCTTATTTATCAACGGTTTACGACTACATCCATCGGGCCATGCCGTTTGGTTATGCCAGTTCCCTAAGCGATGATGATGTTTACGCCATCACGGCTTATATTCTTTATTCCAATGATCTGGTTGAGGATGATTTTGTTCTGAGTCTTGAAAATTTTGCAGATTTTAGTATGCCAAATGAAGAAAATTTCTTTATGGATGATCGTGACACCACCGAAATCCCGGCCTTTACGCGCGAAGTATGTATGGAAAACTGTAAAGATTCTGTCGAAATCACCAAGCGGGCTGCGATTATTGATGTGACACCTCAGGAAGGCGGCGCGCTTGAATAGCCGAAAAAAAAATTGGCAGGGGCAGGGCTAATGGGTTTTGCATCTGCTGCAATGGGGCTGAGGGTCGGGGTTTTTAGCCTTGCGCTGATTGGTTTCGGGCAGACTGCGATGGCAGAGGCTGCCGGTGATCAGGATCTTGATCCGGCGATTTTGGCGTTGGTCGGAGACCCTGAATATGGCGCATTCCTGTCCGGCGAATGCAGCGGTTGTCATCAGGTTAGCGGGGCAAATGACGGCATCCCCGATATCACGCAATGGCCGGCCCAGGATTTTGTTCTGGCCATGCATTCTTACAAAAACAACGCGCGCATCCATCCGGTTATGCAAATGCTGGCCGGCCGGTTGTCGAACGAAGAGATTGCGGCACTTGCGGCATATTTTGAGAACCTAGGAGAGTAACCCGGGAAAAACAGGCGTAAATTTCATAAGTTAGGAAGGAAACTACTATGAAACTGAACAGACGTAAATTTATCGGCGCATCGGCGGCCTTATCGGCAACTTTTGCGGCACCGATGGTGATGGGGGCAGGCCACGGCAAGCCCAAGGTTGTGGTTGTTGGCGGCGGTGCTGGCGGGGCGACCGTGGCGCGTTATCTGGCCAAAGGCAGCAAGGGCGAGATCGATGTTATTTTGGTGGAACCTTCGCGGATTTATTACACCTGCTTTTTCTCGAATCTTTACCTGGCCGGCATGCGCGAATTTTCTTCGCTGGGTCACACCTATGGCAATCTGGCCGCGGAATATGGCATCAACGTGATCCATGATTTTGCAATCGGTGTGGATCGTGATGCAAAAACCGTAACGCTGGCTGGCGGCTCGGTTTTGCCTTATGATCGCTTGGTGCTTAGCCCGGGCATTGATTTCAAAGACGGTGCGGTCGAAGGCTGGGATGTCAGCTCGCAGCAGAAAATGCCGCATGCTTATAAGGCCGGCTCGCAAACCCAGCTGTTAAAGGCGCAACTCGAAGCGATGCCACAGGGCGGCACCTATTGCATGGTGGCTCCGCCCAATCCGTTCCGTTGCCCCCCCGGCCCGTATGAGCGGGTCTCGATGGCGGCGCATTATCTGAAGATCAACAATCCGACCGCGAAAATCATCATTGCCGATCCAAAGCCGAAGTTTTCGAAAATGGCGCTGTTTCAGGAAGGCTGGGGCTTGCATTATGACGGGATGATCGATTGGGTCGGGCCTGATTTCGGCGGCGGTAACGTTCAGGTGCGCCCGGATGCGATGGAAGTTGTGATCGATGGCGAAGTCACCAAGGTTGATGTTTGCAATGTCATTCCGGCCATGAAGGCTGGTAAGATCGCCGAGATCGCGGGTGTAACAAATGACGCGGGCTGGGCGCCGGTTCACGCGGCAACGATGCTGTCCAGAATGGATGAAAATATCCACATTCTGGGCGATTCCGCGCATCAGGGCGATATGCCAAAATCCGGTTTTTCCGCCAATTCCCAAGCCAAGGTTGCGGCCATGGCCATTCGTGGTGCCCTGACCGGATCCAAGGTGTTTCCGGCCAAGTTTTCCAACACCTGCTGGTCATTGATCCAAACCAATGACGGTATCAAGGTGGGTGCATCATACGAGGCAACCGACGAGAAAATCGCCAAAACCGCAGGCTTTATCAGCCAGACCGGTGAAAGCGCCGAGCTGCGTCAAGCAACATACGAGGAAAGTGTTGGTTGGTATGCGGGGATTACCGCCGATATGTTTGGCTAAAATAACGGGCCGCGGCGGGAAACCGGCGCGGCCTTATTCTTTGTCTTTCGGGGGGGAGCTGCAAAACAGGTTATAAACCGTATCGATCATTTTGCGGGTTTTGTGATCAGCCAGCGCGTAGTAAACGGTTTTGCCCTCGCGGCGGGAATCAACCATACCTTCATTGCGAAGACGCGAAAGCTGCTGGCTGACGGCGGCCTGACGGCTTGATAAAAGCTCTTCCAGCTGCCCCACAGATTTTTCGCCCGAAGACAGGTAGCACAGGATCATCAAACGCCCTTCGTGCGAGAGCGCCTTTAGAAAACTGGCAGCCGTCTGTGATTGCAAAATCATTTCTTGCACGTTTATGGCGGC
>CAYYXZ010000011.1:12178-17158 GCA_964475715.1 uncultured Marinosulfonomonas sp.
CTTGCGGCTCGACCGGATGCACCACCATGTCGGGCGCAGCCGCCTCAAGCGCCAGCGCAACCCCCGAGGTTAGGCCGCCGCCGCCACAAGGCACCAAAACCTGTGCAGCCGTGACGCCAATTTCAGCGGCTTGCCGGGCAATTTCCAGCCCCGTTGTGCCCTGTCCGGCGATAACCAAAGGGTCGTCAAACGGCTTGATCAAAGTCAAATGGCGCGCATTTGCCAACTGCTCGCCGATCGCGTCTCGGTCCTCGTGTTGGCGGTTATAAAGCACAACTTCTGCGCCCAAGGCCTTGGTATTGTTTATTTTTATTTCCGGCGCATCCGATGGCATGATGATGACCGCATGGCTGTTATGCCGGCTCGCAGCCAGTGCGATGGCTTGCGCGTGGTTGCCCGATGAAAAGGCAATCACACCTTTGGCGCGTTGCTTGGCATCAAGGGCTGAAAGGGCCGACCATGCGCCGCGAAACTTGAAACTGCCGGTGTGTTGCAGGCATTCGGCCTTTATAAATACGCGCCGGCCGGCAATTTTGTCGAGGAACGGCGACGATAATAACGGCGTGCGGCGCACCACGCCTTTTAAGCGCCGCGCGGCCGCATTGATCATCTCGATGTTCATTTTTGGTTTTGAATAACATTAGAGCTTTTCATGCACTTCCTCGACAAACGTCTGGTCATCCATTGGCGGGCGCACATAACCCTGAACTTGCGGGCGCTCCTCAAGCACGATTGGCTCGGGCGTTGTATCCTGGTAGGGGATTTGGCCCAGAAGATGGGTAATGCAATTGATCCGCGCGTGTTTTTTCACGTCGGAATTTACCACATACCACGGCGCCTGTTTGATGTCGGTATGGGCAAACATAATGTCTTTGGCTTTGGAATATTCTACCCAGCGATTGCGCGATTCCAGATCCATTGGCGATAGTTTCCAGCGCTTGGTCGGTGTGACCAGACGTTTTTGAAACCGGCGTTCTTGTTCATCGTCGGACACCGAAAACCAGTATTTGATAATCTGGATGCCCGAGCGCACCAACATGCGTTCAAATTCGGGGCACGAGCGCAGAAAATCCTGATGTTCTGCTTCCGAGCAAAACCCCATCACCTTTTCCACACCGCCGCGATTATACCAAGAGCGATCAAAAATCACCATCTCACCGGCCGATGGCAAATGCGCCACGTAGCGTTGAAAATACCACTGGGTGGTTTCACGCTCGGTCGGGGCGGGCAGGGCGACAACGCGGGTGATGCGCGGGTTCATCGGCTCGGTAATCCGCTTGATGGTGCCGCCTTTGCCGGCCGCATCGCGACCCTCAAATATCACCACAACTTTCAGACCTTGGGATTTAATCCATTCCTGCATTTTAACCAGCTCGATTTGCAGGCGGGCCAGCTCGGCCTCGTATTTTCTATTTGAAATTGTTCTCTTATTGGCCATCTTAGATACCTTTCATTTCCTTGCAGATTCTACACTATTGTGGCGGCAAGGCCGAATAAAAACGGCTCCGCCGGCCTAATCACAGATAACTTTGGTGCCTGCAATTTTGTCATAGCGTGAAGCCCCGTTCCAGCGGATTATTGGCCAGATATAATACCAAAGGATAATAATGGTTATTACGGCTGATGTTCCCCGGGCCAGATAATTAAACGGGAGGAAACCTAGGTCGGATGGCTGAATTGGTATTAGGCTTAAAACAGCAACAACAATCCAGGGTGCAAAGCGCCAGAATTCACGCCGCAAAGCCGAGGCGCGCGATATGGTTACAACGCGCAATCCCATAACGGATTTACCCGGTGTCTTGCCGTTTTTGCGTATTAAAAAATATGCCGAGGCAACAATAATTGCAAAAACCATTAGAATACTTTGGGGTTCTACAGGGTTCACCGGAATGCCTTGGTTAGAAACCGGTATCACCAGATTACGCGCTTTTAGCGTTTGTTTTTCACCGGCCTTAAGATCCTGCCTGATTTGCGAGGGGTCACCATACGTCAAATGAGCGTTCAATCCGTTCGACATCCCAAAGGGGCGTTTGGCGCATAGCGTCAACGCAAAAATAGCATTTGGCGCAACCAGATCAATCAATTCTTGCGGGGCTTGTTCCTGTTTCCAGCATGTGCCCCAATGAACAGCCGCATCTGAAAACCGGATTTGGTCGGTGTGATTTTTGATGAACGGGTATAGAAAAATGGTAACCAGCAATGAAACCAGCACCCAATCAATAATAAAGGCGGCGGCACGCCGAATAAGAAAACGTGGCTGCATTTTACAGGTTTTCCGGCTGCGCCATCCCCAACACATGATATCCGCCATCAACGTGAATGATTTCACCCGTGGTGCAGGCCCCGGCATCGGACGCCAGATAAACCGCCGTGCCGCCAACCGCCGTCAGCGTGGCGTTGGCGCGCATTGGTGCGTTGGCCTCGGTGGCGCGGTAGGTTTTGCGCGCGCCGCCAATGGCTGCTCCGGCCAGTGTTTTCATCGGGCCGGGTGAAATTGCGTTCACGCGGATGGCGTCCGGTCCCAGATCATTGGCCAAATAACGCACCGCGGATTCCAGCGCCGCTTTGGCAACCCCCATCACGTTGTAAAACGGCGTGACGCGGTTTGAGCCTTGGAAGGTTAAGGTTAAAATTGTGCCGCCCTCTTTCATCAAAGGTGCCGCGCGCCGCGCCACATCGATCAAGGAATAACAGGAAATATCCAGCGTGTTTTTGAAATTGGCGCGGCTGGTGTTAACAAAACGGCCGGTTAGTTCGTTCTTGTCGGAAAATGCCAGCGCGTGCACGACAAAATCCAGCCCGCCCCATTCATCGGCGATTTTGGCAAAGGCCGCATCCATCGAGGCATCATCGGTCACATCCACATCGACCAGAATGTTCGACCCCAAAGATTCGGCCAGCGGAGCAACCCGTTTTCCGAACGCATCACCCTGATAGGTAAAGGCCAATTCGGCCCCCTGGGCGGCCATGGCCGAGGCAATTCCCCACGCGATCGAGCGGTTATTGGCGACCCCCATAATCAGCCCGCGCTTGCCTTTTAACAAATCTGCCATGTTTAAAAATTACCCGTGATATTTGCTCATGGCGATGGTGCCGTTGGTGCCACCAAAGCCAAAGCTGTTTGAAATAACGGTATCAAGACCGGCGTTTTCCACAAATTCTGTGCAGATTTCATCGGCGTGAATTTCCGGGTCCAGCTCGGTGATATTGGCCGAGGGCGCAATGAAATCACCCTCCATCATGATCAGGCTGTAAATGGCTTCGTGCACGCCTGCGCCGCCCAAACAGTGGCCGGTTTGCGATTTCGTCGAGGTGATCGGCGGGGTGTTGCCCTCACCGAACACGGCGCGCACGGCTTTGACTTCGGTCACATCGCCGGCGGGCGTCGAGGTGCCGTGGGCGTTGATGTAATTCACCTTGCGATCGCCGATTGTCGACATTGCCAGCTGCATCGAGCGCTGCGCACCTTCGCCCGATGGCGCGACCATATCGTGACCATCCGAGGTGGCACCGTAACCGGTAACTTCGGCGTAGATTTTCGCACCGCGCGCCAGCGCGTGATCCAATTCCTCCAGCACCAACACACCACCGCCGCCCGAAATCACGAAGCCGTCGCGCGTGGCGTCAAAGGCGCGGCTGGCGGTTGTGGGCGTGTCGTTATATTTGCTGGACATTGCGCCCATGGCGTCAAACAAACACGACAGAGTCCAGTCGAGTTCTTCGCCGCCACCGGCAAAAACGATGTCTTGTTTGCCGAACTGGATTTGCTCAACCCCGTTGCCGATGCAATGCAAAGATGTGGTGCAGGCCGAGGTGATCGAATAGTTTACGCCCTTGATTTTAAAGGGTGTTGCAAGGCAGGCCGAGTTGGTTGATGACATGCAGCGCGTCACCATAAATGGCCCCATGCGTTTGGGCGCGCCTTTTTCCTTGACCATTTTATGGGCGTGGAAAAAATTCGAAGTCGAGGGGCCGCCAGAGCCCATCACCATACCGGTG
Source organism: uncultured Marinosulfonomonas sp. (assembly GCA_964475715.1). Classification (GTDB taxonomy): domain Bacteria; phylum Pseudomonadota; class Alphaproteobacteria; order Rhodobacterales; family Rhodobacteraceae; genus Profundibacter. The sequence goes on from CAYYXZ010000011.1 coordinate 16,178, forward strand.
CGCGGGTTCGAGATGTCGCTTTGCTCAAGGCCGGAATCGGCAATCGCCTGCTCCATGGCGATGAAATTATAGGCCGCACCCGGCCCCATAAAGCGCAAATTGCGTTTATTGATATGATCGGCCACATTGATCTGCGGCATGCCGTGTATTTGAGACCGAAAGCCGTTTTCGGTGTATTCGGGGGCTGCGATAATGCCGGATTTACCCGAACGCAGCGCGGCCGTGACCTCGGCGATATTATTGCCAATTGACGAAACGATTCCCATTCCAGTGATAACAACACGACGCATTGATATTCTCCTAATCTTTGGCAGCCGCAAGGCCGACTTTTAGATCTTTTACAGCATAGATTTGTTCACCATCGGCCAGAATAATGCCATTCGCAACACCCATCTTCAAACGCCGGTCGATAACGCGGTGAAAATCGATTTTATAGGTGATCATTTTGGTTTCAGGCGTGACCATGCCGGAAAATTTCACCTCGCCCACACCCACGGCAAAGCCCTGACCCTGCATGCCGCGCCAGCCCAGATTAAAACCGGTCAATTGCCACAGACCATCCAGCCCCAGACAGCCGGGCATCACCGGATTTCCCGGAAAATGACATTCAAAAAACCACAGATCCGGGTTGATATCAAACTCGGCAATAATGTGGCCCTTGCCAAATTCACCGCCATCACCCGATACTTCGGTAATCCGGTCCATCATCAGCATTGGTGGCATCGGAAGTTGCGCATTTCCGGGCCCGAATAATTCACCCTGCGCACATTTAATCAGCCCGTCTTTGTCGAAACTGCTTGGAAATTGCCCCATTTCGTCATGCTCCCTTATATTCTGCATTACCTTTTTGCCATCTTCTACCATTTTGGCGCAAACGGTTGCAAGAGGGTGCCATTGCAAAGCTAGGGTCAGGACCTATTAATCCTGCGCCACTGGCGCTATTTCCCCGAAATATCAGGGGTTTGGGGTGTGCCGTCAACA
>CAYYXZ010000012.1:0-9369 GCA_964475715.1 uncultured Marinosulfonomonas sp.
GTGTGGTCATGATCCAGATCCTTGCTGCTCATCTTCTATCTAAAAGGCCAATGCGCCAAGATCAAGATCGGTGATACGGCCCCCCCGCCAGTATCGTCACCGCCCGGTAAATCTGCTCGCTTAACATCACCCGCGCCAACATATGCGGCCAGACCATTGCGCCAAATGACAGCTTGAAATCGGTGCGCGCGCACAAAGGTTTGGCAATCCCGTCCGCACCGCCAATCACAAAGGCCAGATCCGATGCGCCCTGATCGCGCCAACCGCCCAGCTTCGCGGCAAAATCAGGCGAATTCATCACGCGGCCCCGTTCGTCCAATGCGCAAATCACAGCGCCCTTTGGAATGGCGCGCTCCAGCAAAATCGCCTCGGCAGCCATCCCGCCGCCTTTTTTATCTTCAACCTCGTGAACCGTCACAGGGCCAAACCCCATGCCGCGGCCCGAGCGTTCAAACCGTGTCAGATAATCATCAAGCAAATCGCGCTCAGGCCCGGCGCGCATCCGGCCAACAGCACAGATGTGAACCCGCATTAATCCGCGTCATTTTCAGGGCTTGCCCCCAGCCAAAGTTTTTCAAGCTGGTAAAATTCACGCACTTCGGGGCGAAACAGATGCACGATTACATCACCGGCATCCAGCAGCACCCAATCGCCCTGCCCGCGGCCTTCGAGCTTGGGCATAATGGCAAAGTCGCGCTTCAAACCATCCGACAGCTTTTCAGCCATCCCGGTCACTTGCCGCGAGGAACGCCCCGAGACAATCACCATGTGATCGGCCATTTCGGATTTCCCCTTCAGGGCAATCGTCACTACATCTTCGGCTTTGTTTTCATCAAGTAGGGTTAAGATACGCTCAAGCAGCTCTTTGCTTGTGAACGATTTAGCTGTGCTGGACAAACGCGTTTTCCTTTTGCGGGGTTGATTAATGCCAGTATCTAACATCGGATTTATTAAAGCTCAATGTGCCATTGCGGCCAATTGTTTCAGATGCGGGCTGAAGATCGGGCATTTCTTCAACGCAACAGCAGTGCAGCGCCAAACTATTGCAGATTTACACAGCTTTTGGCGTTATTCGCCGCCATGGCCTTGCCCGCAGCAAATTCAGCCTGTATCTTGCGCCAATGAAGCGTATTTTTGATATTGACGACCACAGCTTCCTGCCCTGGAGGTTTCACGGTCAGGGCCTTACGCTCGCAGCCGGTCTTTAGGATCGGCCGATTTAACGCAGCCAAACATCAGCCATGTTAAACCTTAGCGCAAAAAGGACAGCCTATGACCGACCCCAAAACACTCTATGATAAACTGTGGGATTGCCACATCGCCCATGAAGATGATGACGGCACTTGCTTGCTGTATATCGACCGCCATCTGGTTCACGAAGTCACCAGCCCGCAAGCCTTTGAGGGCCTTCGCATGGCCGGTCGCAAGGTGCATTCGCCCGATAAAACCATCGCTGTGCCCGATCATAACGTGCCCACCACGCTGGACCGTGCCGATGGCGAAGTTAAAGACGCGCAAAGCCGGATTCAGCTGGAAGCGCTGGATAAAAACGCCCGCGAATTTGGCGTGCATTATTACCCCGTGAATGACGTGCGCCAAGGTGTGGTGCATATTGTTGGCCCCGAGCAGGGCTGGACATTGCCCGGCATGACCGTGGTTTGCGGCGACAGCCACACCGCCACGCACGGCGCGTTCGGCTCATTGGCGCACGGGATTGGCACATCAGAGGTGGAACATGTGCTGGCCACCCAGACCCTGATCCAGAAGAAATCGAAAAACATGCGGGTTGAAATCACCGGCAAACTGACCCCCGGTGTTACGCCCAAAGATGTGACCATGGCGGTGATTGCCAAAACCGGCACCGCCGGTGGCACCGGTTACGTTATCGAATATTGCGGCCAAGTGATCCGCGATATGTCGATGGAGGGGCGCATGACCGTTTGCAACATGGCCATCGAGGGTGGCGCGCGCGCAGGGCTGATTGCGCCCGATGAAACCACCTATAAATACGTCAAGGGCCGCCCGCACGCACCCAAGGGCGAACAATGGGAAATGGCGCTTGCTTGGTGGAAAACGCTTTATTCCGATGATAATGCGCATTTTGATCAGGTTTTGGTGCTAAAGGGCGAAGATATCGCGCCGACCGTCACTTGGGGTACCTCGCCCGAAGACGCGCTGCCGATCACCGCAACCGTGCCGTTTCCGTCGGATTTTACGGGCGGTAAAATCAAGGCCGCCGCGCGTTCACTGGAATATATGGGGCTGACGGCCGGGATGAAGCTGACCGATATCCAGATTGATACGGTTTTTATCGGATCCTGCACCAACGGACGCATTGAGGATTTTCGCGCCGCTGCCGAAATTTTACGCGGCAAAAAAATCAAAGACGGGATGCGGGCGATGATTGTGCCAGGCTCGGGTCTTGTGCGTTTGCAAGCCGAGGCCGAGGGGCTGGACCGGATTTTTCTGGATGCCGGTTTTGAATGGCGGCTGGCGGGATGTTCGATGTGTCTGGCAATGAACCCGGATAAATTAGAGCCGGGCGAGCGTTGTGCCTCGACCAGCAACCGGAATTTTGAGGGCCGTCAAGGGCGTGACAGCCGCACGCATCTGGTTTCCCCCGCAATGGCCGCAGCGGCTGCAATCACCGGACATCTGACCGATGTTCGCGAGATGATATAAAGGAGCGCGATTATGGATAAATTCACAAAACTCACCGGAATTGCCGCGCCGATGCCATTGATCAATATCGACACCGATATGATTATTCCAAAGCTGTTTTTGAAAACCATCAAGCGTTCCGGTTTGGGCGTGAACCTGTTTGACGAGATGCGTTATAATCAGGACGGTAGCGAGATTGCAGATTTCGTGCTGAACAAAGCGGCCTATCGGAACGCCAAAATTCTGGTAGCCGGCGATAATTTTGGCTGTGGCTCGTCGCGCGAACATGCGCCTTGGGCGATTAAGGATTTTGGAATCAGCTGTGTGATCTCCACCAGCTTTGCCGATATCTTTTTCAGCAATTGTTTTAAAAACGGTATCCTGCCGATCAAATTGCCACAAGAAGACGTGGATGCCCTGATGCAAGACGCCGAAAAAGGCGCCAATGCCCGAATAACCGTTGATTTGGAAATGCAGGAAATTACCGCATCAGATGGGCAGGTGATCAAATTTGAAGTAGACAGTTTTAAAAAACATTGTCTGCTGGAAGGTTTGGATGACATTGACCTGACCCAGCAAAAAGCTGACAAAATTGCCAGTTTCGAAACAAAACTGGCACAGACTCGCCCCTGGATTTAGAAATTTAGGGCCACCAACCCAAACAGACACAATATCTAGGGTCCGATTACCTCGGGCCCTTTTTTGCTGTCAATTTGATGCAAAGTCGCACCAGTTTCTTCACGAAATCGCCTTATATTTTTAATTATAGTTAACAATAGCTTGCAGAAAAAACTGAAAGAAGGCAGAAATTGGGCAAGAATGAGGCAGGCCGCCATAATTGGTGGCACAAATTAGGAACAAGGATACGGCATCGTACCGTTTCCGGCCAGTTTGAGGATAAGATAGCGGTGTTTTCACAGCTTTTAGGGGCATTGGTGCGCGCGGGTTTGGTATTGCTGGTTATTGCAATGCCCTCTGCCATGTTGCCTTCTGCCACGACCGACACAAATGCAATCGTGGCGCTTTTGGCGATTATCGCGGCTGTGTTTACCTTTGTTGAATATTATTCCGACTATCCCAGCCTGATCGAATTTCGCGATGCGCCACCGTTTAACCGTGTGCGCTATATTTCGCTAATACTGACTGTCTTTTTGCTCTCCACAGTTTTTCAGGATCAGTCCAGCTCGAGCATATTAACAAAATTCATTGGCGCTGTTGGAATGGTGATCGGGCAAGCGCTTGATTTTCCTTATAGCCCCGTTAATCTGGTGATTGAAATGCTACCCGAAAATGCCAGCCTGCAAAACATAGCTCTGATACGTGCCGCAACCGGCATCAGTTACCTTGTTTTTCTACTGACACTGGCCGTTTTCCTGATAACTTTTCGCCTGCAACGCTGGCCATCAACCGACAAACCATTTAATATCTGGGTGAACCTGCCAACATTTGACCCCGGCTCGGGCGGTGATATGGTTGCCCGCCTGAAACGTGATGGTCAGCTGAATATCGTCCTCGGGTTTACTTTGCCCTTCATTTTTCCTGCCGTGATCGGCGCATCTTCCAAAGTGTTCAACCCGATTATGCTTGATTCTCCTCAGACAATGGTGTGGGTAATAACAGTATGGTCATTTTTTTCGGCAAGTCTGTTTATGCGTGGCATCGCAATGCGGCGCATCGCTTCCATGGTTCAGCAACAGCAAAAGCACACAGCAAATCTCGCCGGCAAAAAAGGCTTTGCTCTGGCCTGATTTGCGCATTGATCTGGTCCATATTTTCCAGTGGCGCAACCGCCGACACAATTCGGATTGCCAGTTTCAACACCGAGCTTGAGCGCCGTGGCCCCGGCCTGTTGCTGCGCGATATCCTGCGCGGTGAAGATGCGCAAATAACCGCCGTTGCAAACATCATCGACCATATTTCCCCCGACATCCTGCTGATCAACAGCTTTGATTACGATAACGGAAATATAGCGCTGAACGCATTTGCCGATTTGCTGGCAGAACATGGTCAGACCTACCCCTACCTGTTTGCCCTGCGCCCCAACACCGGCATGCGCACGGGGCTTGATATGAACGGCGATGGCAAAACCGGCACCGCGCGCGATGCTCAAGGCTACGGTCGGTTTCAGGGTCAGGGCGGCATGGCTATCTTGTCGAAATTCCCGATTGATCACCCCAATGCGCAAGATTTTTCTGCCCTGCTCTGGGTGGATTTTCCCGACGCCTTGCTGCCTCAAGTGAACGGAAAACCCTTTCCAAGCGCCAAAGCGCTGAATGCACAAAGGCTGTCAACAACCGGCCACTGGGTCGTGCCCGTCAACTTACCCAATCAGACAATCCACCTGCTAGCCTTTCACGCCACCCCGCCGGTTTTTGACGGAGACGAAGACCGCAACGGCAAACGCAACCATGACGAGGTGAAATTCTGGGTCAACTATCTGGACGGCTTGCTAACGGCATCGCCGGCAAAGCGGCCTTTTGTGATCATAGGCAACGCCAATCTTGACCCCAATGACAGTGACGGGCGCAGCGAGGCGATGCGCAATCTTTTGGCCCACCCCAAACTGCAAGACCCCGCGCCCAAAAGCAACGGCGGCACCATTGCAACCCGACAACAGGGCGGCGTAAATCTTGGCCACCAAACCGACCCGGCGCTTGATACCGTCGATTGGCCAGATGACACGGGCCCGGGAAATATGCGGGTTAGTTATGTGTTGCCGTCAACAGATTTTTCCGTCAGCGCCTCGGGTGTATTTTGGCCCGATGCCGATGATGCTGCCCATGCCCTGTTAACCGATGGCCCGCGCCACAGGCTGGTTTGGGTTGATCTGGAAATCGAAAAATAGCATTTTGCCTTCATTTCTTGACCCCGCACAACCAACAGGTTACGCCAAGAACAACCCACAATTTACAAGGATAAAAACCATGCGCACCCCTTCGCTTTTAATTTTAGCCGGTGACGGCATCGGCCCCGAAATCATGGTTGAAGTTGTTAAAATTATCGACTGGTTTGGGACCAATCGCAACCTTGAAATCAACGTGACCCACGATCTGGTCGGCGGTGCGGCCTATGACAAACACGCCACCCCCCTGACGGATGAAACCATGGCCCGCGCCCAAAAGGCTGATGCGGTTTTGTTGGGTGCTGTGGGTGGTCCGGCTTATGATGGTCTGGATTTTAGCGTCAAACCCGAGCGCGGTTTATTACGTCTGCGCAAAGAAATGGATCTGTTCGCCAACCTGCGCCCGGCCCAATGTTTTGATGCGCTGGCCGATTTTTCGTCGCTAAAAACCGAAGTGGTTTCCGGCCTTGATATCATGATCGTGCGCGAGCTGACTTCAGGTGTCTATTTTGGCGAACCGCGCGGTATTTCGGATGATGGCGCCGATGATGGCAAAGGCGGGCGCGTTGGCATCAACACCCAGCGCTACACCACAAATGAAATCCGCCGCGTTGCGCGTTCGGCATTCGAGCTGGCCAAAAAACGGGATAATCGCGTTTGCTCGATGGAAAAGGCCAACGTGATGGAAAGCGGCATTTTGTGGCGCGAGGAAGTGCAGTGGGTGCATGATAACGAATACCCCGAAGTCGAATTAAGCCACATGTATGCCGATAATGGCGGGATGCAATTGGTGCGCTCGCCCAAACAATTTGACGTGATTGTCACTGATAATCTGTTTGGCGATCTGTTGTCGGATGTGGCCGCAATGCTGACCGGATCTTTGGGCATGTTACCATCCGCCAGTCTGGGCGCACCAATGGCCAGCGGGCGGCCCAAAGCCATGTATGAGCCCGTGCACGGATCCGCCCCCGACATCGCCGGTCAGGGCAAAGCCAACCCTTGCGCCTGCATTCTTAGCTTTGCGATGGCTCTGCGTTATTCGTTCGATCAGGGGGGCGAAGCAGACCGTTTGGAAGCCGCCGTTGAGCAAGTTCTGGCCGATGGCGTGCGCACCGCCGATTTAATGCAGGCAGGCGGCAATAATCCGGCCAGCACCAGTGAAATGGGCGACGCGGTGGTTGCGGCGCTACAAAACAGTCTTTAGGTTTTAGGAATAATCATCATGGCCGCCATTCTGCCCCCAAAAGACCCTGAAACAAACCCGCGCGTCAAAGCCGTGTTTGATGATATCCGCAGCACCCGGAAATCTGATTTTATCAACAACGTCTGGCGTTATCTGGCCTTTGACGCAGATCTGCTGGAACGCACCTGGGCCGAGGTCAAGGCGGTTATGGCCACCCCGTCCGATCTGGATCCGCTGACCAAAGAAATGATTTACATGGCCGTATCCATCGTTAACAATTGTGAATATTGCGTGCATTCGCATTCTGCGGCGGCCAAGGCCAAGGGCATGACGCAAAAACAACATGCCGAGCTGCTGCAAATCGTGGCGCTGGCCGCCAAAACCAACCAGCTAACCAACGCAATGCAGGTGCCGGTTGACCCTGAATTTATGCTAACGGAAGGTTAAAACATGCCCATTGCAATCATAGCCCAAAAAACCGGTGGCCCCGAAGTTTTACGCCAAATTGATCTGCCCATCCCGTCCCCTGCCCCCGGTCAGGTGCTGATAAAACACACAGCCATCGGGGTTAATTTCATCGACACCTATTTTCGCAGCGGCCTTTATCCGTGGCCCGTCGACAAAGACCTGATCTTGGGCAGCGAAGCCGCCGGTGTGGTGACAGCCTTGGGTCAAGATGTTGAAAATTTCAACATTGGCGATCGGGTGGCCTACACCATCCCCAACGGGGCCTATGTGGCGCAACGTGTGATCGAGACCAAACATCTGGTAAAATTACCCGACGAAATTAGCGATGACGTGGCGGCGGCGGCGATGCTGAAAGGGCTGACGGCGCATTATTTGCTGCATCGTTCATACCAGCCGCAAAAGGGCCAAACCGTGTTGTTTCATGCCGCAGCTGGCGGGGTTGGTTTGATTGCCGGGCAATGGCTGGCGGCCAAGGGCGTGACGGCAATTGGCACGGCCGGAGGAGCTGAAAAATGCGCGCTGGCGGCAAAACACGGCTACGCCCATGTGATTGACTACACCGCCGAAAATTTTGCGCAGCGGGTTAAGGAAATCACAGGCGGGGCCGGTGTGGATGCGGTTTATGATTCTGTTGGCAAAGACACGGTTGCAGGATCAATCGACTGTTTGAAAACCTTCGGAACTTTGGTGAATTTCGGCCAATCCTCGGGCCCGTATCTGGATTTTAAACTCTCGGATCTGGCGGCCGGATCATTCAGCGTCACCCGCCCCGTGCTGTTTCATTTCACCGCCGATCGCGCCTATCTTGAAACAGCATCCGCCGATTTGTTTGAAATGATCGCCAACGGCGCATTGCAGATCAACATCAATCAACGCTACGCTCTTTTGGACGCCGCCGAGGCGCACCGCGCGCTTGAGGGGCGAAAAACAACCGGATCAACCGTTCTGATCCCTTAAGGCAAGGATAATAAAATGGCAGTGGGCGAGGTAATCTGGACCTATTTCAACGGCAACTGGCATCAGGGCGATTTGGCTGTGATGAATGCGGCCGATCACGGCACTTGGTTGGGATCTCTGGTTTTTGACGGGGCGCGCGCCTTTGAGGGCGTGGTGCCTGATCTGGAACCACATTGCCAGCGGGCCAATAATTCGGCCCGTGCTTTGGGGTTGGAGCCAACCATGAGTGCGGCTGAAATGGTGAAGCTGACCATGCAGGGGCTAGAAAACTTTGCCCCCGATGCCGCCGTTTATATCCGGCCGATGTATTGGTCCAAAGAAGGCGGAGCAGGCGTGGTGGTTCCTGATCCTGCTTCAACCGTATTTTGCCTGTGTCTGGAGCAAATTCCGATGGCACCGGCCGATGCGAGCCAAACGCTGGGTCGCACGCAATTTATCCGCCCTCTCATCACCATGGCGCCCGTCAACGCCAAGGCCGCATGTCTTTATCCCAACAACGGCCGGATGATCCGCGAAGCACAGGCGCGCGGATTTAACAATGCGATTGTGGCTGATGCGCTGGGAAATGTGGCCGAAAGCGCCACGGCAAACATTTTTATGGTCAAAGACGGGCTGGTAAAAACACCCGTTCCAAACGGCACATTTTTAAACGGAATCACACGCCAGCGCGTGATAAAACTGCTGCGCTCCGCGGGTTATACGGTTAAAGAATGCACTTTGACCTTTGAGGATTTTGACGTGGCTGACGAGGTGTTTTTGAGCGGCAATATTTCAAAAATCACCCCGATTACCAAAATCGAGGATCGCAGTTTTTCGATTGGCCCCGTAACCAATAAAGCCCGCGAGCTTTATTGGAAATGGGCCAAAAGCTAAAACGCAGCCGTTGGCGGCCCCTATTAATCAGGCCGCAAAATCCATTTTAATGCCGGATATTTCCGCATTGGAAACAAGCTGCTCGATAAACGCGGTTGCGGCCGTTGCCCACTCGGCTTTTTCCAGCATTTCGCTGATCTGGTTTTTGACCGCATCATAAGGCAAAATATCACCCGTGGCCTTGGCATTCATGCGCAAAACATGGACGCCATAACGGGTTTCAACCGGATCAAAACAAATTTCGTCCGTCTTTAACCGGTCCATCGCCACTTCAAATTCCGGCACCGTGTCACCCGTGTTTAACTGGCCCAATTGCCCATCCATGCTTTTGGACGGACAATCACTTAATTCACGGGCCAGTTGGCCAAAACCTCTGGGCGATTGC
>CAYYXZ010000012.1:9469-16860 GCA_964475715.1 uncultured Marinosulfonomonas sp.
TCAATCTTGCCCGGTTCCAGCTCGATGGGCTGTGGTTGCAGGTCACGCTTGCGCGCATCCTGCAATAGTAATTGGCGGATCACCAAGGCCCGCGCAGCAGCACGCCACGCCAAGCCCGGTTTGCCTTTTGGCACTGTGTGGTTCTGGGCCTCTGCCGCAATATCGTCGGAAGAGATTTTTAGCCCATTCACCACAACTGCCGGGAATAATGCATTTGCCATTATCGTTACTCCAACCGATCCAGACGCCCGGCGCGCATTTTCTTTGAACGCACGCTTTGATGACGCGAACGCACGATCTGATATCCTGGGCGCAGAGGTGTGATAACGTAACGTATTGGCACCGAAAACATATGCACCAGACGCGTGAACGGCAGCAGCAGGAAGATGACCAGACCAAGCACCAAGTGCGCTTTGGTAATGATACCCGCCGTAACAATATGGCTGGCCGCATCACCTTGGAAGAACATAATCGCCTGCGCCCAGCTCATAAGGTTAAGCATTTTGGAAGCATCAACATATCCTGTCGATACCATGCCTGCTAGAGACACCAGAATTGTGCCAAAACCCAGCAACAACTGAACCAGAAGCAAAATCAAAATCCATGTGTCCGAAAAACTGGAAGTGGCACGAATGCGGCTGTCAAACAAGCGACGATGCAGCAGCATTAAGCCGCCCGCCAGACAAAGTAGCCCAGCCCCGCCACCGGCAACAATCGCCAGAATCTTTTTGGCTTCATGGCCAATACCTATGAATTCAAACACCGCAATCGGCATCAGCAGGCCGACAAAGTGACCGGCAAAAATTACCAGGATACCAACGTGAAACATAACCGAGCCCATGATCAGCTGCTTGCGACGCAGCATTTGGCTGGAATAGGTTTTCCAAGTGTGTGGATCACGCTCAAAACGTAAAACCGAGCCCCAAAACATAACCGTCAAAGCAATGTAGGGGAAAGTTCCAAACAGAAAGTCATGTATCATAATTCTGTCTCCTTATTTTGCCGCTTCAGTCGGCAAGTTTCGTGGGATATCCATTTGGGCAAGCATATCGCGCACCTGTGGACAACCTGCGTTAGGATCGGGACCGAAAGTGACTTCGGATTCCTCCCAAATCTCGTCAAGCGCTTCCAGATCGGTTGGGTCATCTTCTTTGACGGCCAACAATTCTGCAACGGCTTCCTCGTCGGGAACCGCTTGGCAAATGTGCAGAAGGGCAGCAAAAGCCGACGCATAAATGCTATCGCGACGCGCAAGACGCGCGCGCAGCACTTCCAGTATATGCGCGGCATCCGCCAGCACCTCCCGCGCCTCGTCAACGGGACGCATTGCGAGGAATTCCAATAAAACCGGGATGTTATCGGGCAGCTCAACGCCTTCAAATTCAAACCCGGCACTGCGGTAGTTTTCAAGCAAATCCACCATCGCCGGACCACGGTCACGGCTGTCGCCATGCACATGTTCAAACAGATTCAGATTAAGCGACCCAGTGCGATCAAACAGTGCAACAAAGGTTTCTTGCAAGGTATAGATGTCACCGTCTGCAAAATGTTCAACCAGCGATGTTAGGCCCTTGACCATTTCAGCGTCTAGCAATTTATCCTGCTTTAACGCACCAATCAGCTCATCCTTGGCTTCTTGCAATTCAACCGAAGGATAGCAGAGCAAGGCCGAGATGACTTTTAGAGATAAATGCATCACAGCGCCCCTTTCGTAAATCCAGGTACGGTTGGCACGATAAAGTCCGCTTTCTTTTTCTGCTTGCCACCAAACATTGACCCCGAACTGATGCCCGTCGAGCAGCCATTACCATCGGTAAAGCCACAGCCACCACGGATATCGGCCGCATATTCGGCATGTTCACGGTGCGCCGTCGGAATAACAAAACGATCCTCGTAATTGGCGATCGACATGATGTAATACATGTCCTCGATCAATTCCGGTGTCATGCCGACACGCTCGGCAATGCTTTTGTCGATCACTCCGTTTACGGTTTTCTGGCGCATATAAGAGCGCATCGCCAGCATCCGTTCCAACGCAAGCACCACAGGTTCTTCGTCACCCGCCGTTAACATATTGGCCAGATAACGCACAGGAATACGCAGGGATTTAACATCCGGCATATCAACATCGGTCATGCCAATTGCACCGGCTTCGGCCGCATTTTGAATCGGGCTAAGCGGCGGAATATACCAAACCATTGGCAAGGTGCGATATTCTGGATGCAACGGAAATGCGATTTTCCAATCCATCGCCATTTTGTAAACCGGCGAATTTTGCGCCGATTTAATCCAGTCCTGCGGGATGCCATCCTCCAGCGCCTGAGCCTGAACGGCAGGGTCATGCGGATCCAGAAACATCTTTAATTGATCGTAATAAAGATCTTTTTCATCCGGCGCATTGGCCATTTCCGCAATCATATCAGCATCATACAAGATCACACCCAGATAACGGATACGTCCCACACAGGTTTCCGAACACACGGTTGGCAAACCGGATTCGATGCGCGGATAACAGAATGTACATTTTTCCGATTTTCCGCTTTCCCAATTGTAGTAAATTTTCTTGTAGGGACAGCCCGAAATACACATCCGCCAGCCACGGCATTTTTCCTGATCAATCAGAACAATGCCGTCTTCTTCGCGTTTATAAATCGCGCCGGACGGGCAGGATGCCACACAGGCCGGATTGAGGCAATGCTCGCAAAGACGCGGCAAATACATCATGAATGTATTTTCATATTCGCCATAGATTTCCTTTTGAATACCTTCAAAATTGTAATCTTTGCCGCGTTTTGAAAACTCTCCACCCAGGATTTCTTCCCAGTTTGGACCCCATTCGATTTTCTCGATCCGCTCACCGGTAATCAGCGAGTAAGGGCGCGCCGTTGGAAAGGCCTCCATTTCGGGGGCATTTTGCAGATGGCCGTGGTCGAAATCGAACGGCTCGTAGTAATCGTCGATTTCCGGCAGATCGGGGTTGCCAAAAATATTGGCCAGAATGCGCCATTTGGCACCCTGTTTGGGTTGCAGTTTACCGCGTTTGGTGCGGGTCCAGCCACCCTTCCATTTTTTCTGATTTTCCCAGTCTTTCGGATACCCAATGCCGGGTTTACTTTCAACATTGTTGAACCAAGCGTATTCAACACCTTCACGGCTGGTCCAGACGTTTTTACACGTCACCGAACAAGTGTGGCACCCGATACATTTATCGAGATTCATCACCATTCCTATTTGCGCACGGATTTTCATTCTGCTGCCTCCTTATCTTGGGTCGCAGGCCTATCAAGCCAATCCACTTTCTCCATTTTATGAATAATAACAAATTCATCGCGGTTGGAGCCAACCGTACCATAGTAGTTAAACCCGTAAGACAGCTGCGCATAAGCACCCACCATATGGGTTGGTTTTGTCGAAATCTTGGTAACCGAGTTGTTGATACCACCACGAATACCGGTGCGTTGCGAACCCGGCAGGTTCACAATTTTTTCCTGTGCGTGATACATCAGGGTCGTGCCCTCTTTGATCCGCTGCGAAACAACCGCACGGGCCACCAGACAACCATTGTGGTTATAACCCTCAACCCAGTCGTTATCCTCGATGCCAATCTTTTGGGCGTCGACTTCGGACATCCAGATACACGGCCCGCCACGGTTCAGCGTCAGCATGTGCAAATTATCCGAATAGGTCGAGTGGATCGCCCATTTCTGGTGCGGTGTCAGAAAGTTCAACTTCAAGTGCGGCTTGTCTTTGTCGATCATGGATTCATAGATCGATTTTGTATCGATTGGAGGGCGGTAAGTGCAGAACCCCTCACCAAATGCTCGCAGCCATTCATGATCCTGATACAGTTGCTGACGGCCCGTCAGGGTGCGCCACGGGATCAATTCATGAACATTGGTATAGCCGGCGCTATAGCTGACGTGATCGTCCTCAAGCCCAGACCACGTTGGCGAGCTGATGATTTTGCGCGGCTGTGCAGCAATATCGCGAAAGCGGATTTTTTCCTCTGCCTTGGGTTTTATCAAATGGCTGTGATCAATGCCGGTGGCTTTGCTCAATTCTGCCCAGGCCTTGACCGAAACATGGCCATTGGTTTCAGGAGCCAGCATCAAGATCATTTCAGCCGCGTTAATGGCCGTGTCCAGCTTGGCATTGCCTTTTGAAATGCCCTCGTCCAGCTCGACACCATTAAGTTCGCGCAACTGCTGAACTTCGGTCTGGGTATCCCAGTTAATGCCTTTACCGCCATTGCCCAGCTTATCCAGCATCGGACCAATCGAGGTAAACTTTTTGTAGATCTGCGAATAGTCGCGCACCACCGGAATATAGGCCGGCGCGGTTTTACCCGGGATCAGATCACATTCACCTTTTTTCCAGTCCTTCACAAAAGGCTGGGTGATTTCACCGGGCGTGTCATGTAGCAATGGCAGCTGAACAATATCCGTTTCCACGCCCAGAACCTCGGGCGATATTTCGGTAATCCGCTTGGCAAACAGCTTAAAGATTTCCCAGTCGGTTTTGGATTCATAGGCCGGATCAACAGCCGCCTGCAGCGGGTGGATGAACGGGTGCATGTCCGATGTGTTCAGATCGTCCTTTTCATACCAGCTGGCCGTTGGCAGCGCGATATCGGAATAAACCATCGTGGTGGACATTCTGAAATCAATTGTCACCAACAGATCCAGTTTACCTTCAGGTGCCTTGTCATGCCATTTGATTTCTTTTGGCAATGGCCGGCCCGCTTCCTTCAGATCAGGTGCGCTAACGGCATTATCGGTGCCCAACAGATGTTTGATGAAATACTCATGGCCTTTGCCCGAGCAGCCCAGAATATTCGAGCGCCACACGAACAGGTTTCGCAACCAGTTTTTCGGGTTCTCCGGATCCATGCATGACATTTCCAGCTCACCGGATTTTAGCTTCTCGGCGACATAGGCCGGAATTTCCTTGCCTGCTTTCTTGGCCTGTTTGCTAACTTCAAGCGGATTGGTTTGCAACTGCGGTGCCGATGGCAACCAGCCCATGCGCTCAGAGCGCACATTATAGTCGATCATCGAAATATCCCAGTCACCTTCAGGTGCCAGTGGTGACAGGATTTCATGCGCTTGCAAAGTTTCATAACGATACTGGCAGGTATGGGCATACCATGCGCTGGTGCTGTTCATATGGCGCGGCGGGCGCGACCAATCCAGAGCAAACGCCAGAGGCAGCCAGCCGGTTTGCGGACGCAATTTTTCCTGACCCACATAATGGGCCCAGCCGCCGCCGGATTTACCAGTGCAACCACAAAACGCCAGCATGTTCATCACACTGCGATAGTTGCTGTCCATGTGATACCAGTGGTTCATTGCCGCGCCGATGATAACCATAGATTTGCCGTGGGTCTTATCCGCATTTTTGGCGAAATCCTGTGCAACCTTGATGATACTTCCTTGTGGAACACCGGTGATTTTTTCAGCCCACGCAGGGGTGTTGGGGATGTCGGCTGCATAATCGTTTGTGACATAATCGCCGCCCAAACCGCGATCCAGACCGTAATTGGCGCAATAAAGGTCAAACACAGTGGCAACATAGGCCTCGCCATCTTCCAGCTGCACTTTCTTGACCGGAACATTATGGGTCAGCACTTCGGGGAAATGGCATTTAACAAAAGGCCCGTAAGCCTCGCCGCCAAAATACGCGAACTCGACCGGAATGACATCATCACGAACATCTTCGTCGATCAGACTTTTGCGAAGGCGGACTTTCTCGCCGTCTGCCTGCTTTTTCAGGTTCCACTCGCCACTGCCATCCCAACGAAAGCCGATTGATCCGTTTGGAACAACCAGATCACCGGTTTCCTCATCAAACGCCAATGTTTTCCAGTCGGCGTTCTTTTCCTGACCCATTTTGCCTTTGATATCATCGGCACGGATTTGCCTGCCCGGAATATATTTTCCGTCCTTCAAATCCAGCTGAACCAGCATCGGGAAATCGGTATATTGACGGGTGTAATCGTCAAAATATTCCGAAACATTATCCAGATGGAATTCGCGCAAAATAACATGGCCCATCGCCATTCCCAGCGCGGCATCGGTGCCGGCCTGTGGTGCCAGCCAGATATCGGCGAATTTCGAGGCTTCGGAATAATCCGGCGTGATCACCACGGATTTGGTGCCTTTATAACGCACCTCGGTGTAAAAATGCGAATCCGGTGTTCTGGTTTGTGGCACGTTACTGCCCCAAAGGATCAGAAATCCGGAATTATACCAATCGGCACTTTCAGGAACATCGGTTTGTTCCCCCCAGAGCATCGGGCTGGCTGGTGGCAAATCGCAATACCAGTCATAAAACGAGCCACAACAACCGCCAATCAGCGACATGTAACGCGAACCGGCTGCGTATGAAACCATCGACATCGCCGGAATTGGCGAGAAGCCAAAGATGCGGTCGGGGCCGTATTTTTTAATGGTATAAGAATTGGCGGCGGCAATAATTTCCGTGGATTCATCCCACGTTGCGCGCACAAATCCGCCTTTGCCGCGGATCTTTACATATGAAGCCCGCAAAACCGGGTCGTCCTGAATTGCAGCCCATGCGGCAACCGGAGCCATAGTTTCACGCATTTTGCGCCATAATTTCATCAGACGTCCGCGAACCAGCGGTGTTTTCACACGGGCCGCAGAATATAAATACCAGCTGTAAGATGCGCCGCGCGGGCAACCACGTGGTTCGTGGTTTGGCAAATCGGTGCGTGTGCGCGGATAGTTGGTTTGCTGGGTTTCCCAGGTTACGATCCCGGATTTTACGTAAATCTTCCATGAGCAGGAACCGGTGCAATTCACCCCGTGTGTCGAGCGCACAACCTTGTCGTGACGCCAGCGATTACGGTAAACATCCTCCCAATCACGGTTTTCACAGGTCGTTTCACCGTGGCCGTCAGAAAATGTGTCTAGTCGTTTTGATTGGAAAAAGTTTAGGCGGTCGAGCAGATGGCTCATGGGTATTTCTCCTTTAGCTTGTGGTGCCCCGGCCAGTTTTAGCCGGGGCAATCTGGCTGATATTTATGGGTTTTTCACATATGCGTTAGGACGCAGATAGAACCACCAGTTAATGATAATACAGACAACGTAGAACACTGCAAAGCCGTAAAGCGCATATTCCGGAGTTCCGGCATTAATCTGTGTGCCGAACACTTTTGGAATAATGAAGGCACCGTAAGCACCAATCGCAGCAGTCCAACCCAGTACCGGTCCGGCCTGCTCTCTAGGGAACACAATCGCAATGGTGCGGAAGGTCGAGCCGTTGCCAATGCCGGTGGCAGCAAACAGGATCAGGAACAGAACCATGAACTGGACGAAGTAATCCTGCGGTGTTGCCGAAACATAGGCCAGCTTCAGGTAGTAAGACAC
>CAYYXZ010000013.1:0-8415 GCA_964475715.1 uncultured Marinosulfonomonas sp.
GGCTAATCTGGATAAACTGATGGGTACGCGCGCGCAGCTTCCTGATTTGCAAGAAATTTATTCGATTGATCCGGCCCGCGCACCGGTGCGTGATTTTTACGGTGAAATGAAGGCGGCATCTGGCCAGATTAGACCTGCTGTGACCACGCCCGATGATCCGGCTTTGCTGATTTACACCTCGGGGACCACGGGGCCGCCAAAGGGGTGTTTGCACGCGCATCGGGTTTTGTTGGGGCATTTGCCGGCGGTCGAGCTGCACCACGAATTTTTCCCGCAAGCCGGTGATCGGGGCTGGACGCCGGCGGATTGGGCCTGGATTGGCGGCTTGTTGAATATGGCGTTGCCCTGCCTTTATCACGGGGTGCCGCTGGTTAGTCGGCGGATGCGTAAATTTGATCCGGATGAGGCTTATAATTTGATGATCCGCCACAAGATGCGAAACCTGTTTATGCCGCCGACCGCGCTTAAATTGATGCAACAGGTTAAGGTGCCCCAGGGTCTTGGGTTGCGCTCGGTCAGTTCGGGGGGCGAGAGTTTGGGCGCTACGTTGCTGGAATGGGCGAGCGGGGCGTTGGGCTGTCATATTAACGAAATTTACGGCCAAACCGAATGTAATTTGGTGATCTCGTCCCAAGGCGGAGGCGGGCATCAATTGGCGGGGGCGATGGGGCGGGCGGTGCCCGGACATGATGTTGCGGTGATCGGGGCGGATGGTGCTGTGCTGGCGGTTGGTGAGCTGGGTGAAATTGCGGTGCGTGCGCCGGATCCGGTGATGTTTTTGCGGTATTGGAACAAGCCCGAGGCAACGGCTGCGAAATTTCGCGGTGACTGGTTGTTGACGGGGGATTTGGGGGTTTGTGACGAGGATGGGTATTTCAGGTTTTCCAGTCGCGATGATGATGTGATTACCTCGGCCGGCTACCGGATTGGGCCAAGCGAGGTTGAAAATTGTTTATCTGGCCATCCGGATGTGGTTATGGCCGCGGTTATTGGGGTGCCGGATGTGGTGCGCACTGAAGTGGTGAAAGCTTTTGTGGTTTTGCGTGCGGGGGCTGAGTGGGATGGGTTGGAAGCGGCGTTGATAAAGCGGGTGCGTGACAAAGTTAGCCCGCATGTGGCGCCAAGGTGGGTGGAGCCGATCGCGGCCTTGCCGATGACGGCGACGGGCAAAATTATACGCCGACAGTTGCGGGGGAGATAATAGGGATTGCGCCGCGCTGACGCGCGTCGCTCCATGCGCTTTGACCCTGCGGGCCAAAGCGCATTTGCCTGCGGCGCAGGTATTTAAGAAAAGAAGAGGGAACTATTTTAGCTGGCTTGCCGCGATTTTTTTAGCGAAGGGTTTTAGGTATTTATCGTTGGCTTCGATAAAGGCGCGGGTTCTGTCGGGGTCGTGTTTGGAGAGGTCGCGCAGCCACCATGCGATGGCTTTTTGGATGAACCAATCCTGATCCTTGGCGTAATCTGTCGCCCAGCCCAGCACACGTTCGCGGATTTCAAGATCGGCGGGTTTTGGGTGGTTTTGTTTGGTCCAGGGCAGGGTGATCACAAGGGCGGCGCGGCGTGTCCACATATGTTTGGATTTGGTCCAGTTTTCGACCTGGTCAATTCGTGATGGATCGGCTTGCAGCCTTTTGCGACCAGCCGTGCAAGCGTGATCGGCCAAGGCCCAGCCGTCAAAATCGGGCAGCCATGTTTTGATCAATTCCCAGACGGCAGCATCGGGGTTTATGCGGGCCTGGGTGAGCAGTTTTGCGGCTGCAATCCGGGCCTCGAAGATGTTGCTTTGCCACAGGGCATCGGCCAGTGATACGCGCTCTTGCAAGGTTAAGGCATTGCGCCATGTTTTCACCTCGGCGTCGATCATCGGGTTGGCAACACCCAAAAATTCACAGCCGGATTTGTGATAGGCGGCCATTTGCAGAGCCTTGCCGGGAATGCTGTGGTTGCGCAGGGTTTGAATTGCGGTTTGGGGGGTCATTCTACTGTCACCGATTTTGCCAGATTGCGCGGCTGATCCACATCGGTGCCTTTGGCAACCGCGGTGTAATAGGCCAGCATCTGGGCAGGAATTGCATAAAGTATTGGGGCGAATAAGTCATCGACTTTGGGCATGGTTATAGTTTGCCAAGTGCCGGTGCCGGCTTCTTTTATCCCTTGGCTGTCCGATATTAGCAGCACCTTGCCGCCGCGTGCCATGACCTCTTGCATGTTTGAGACGGTTTTTTCAAAAAGCGCATCGCGCGGGGCCATAACCACTACGGGCATCATTTTGTCGATCAGGGCGATGGGGCCGTGTTTTAGTTCACCTGAGGCATAACCTTCGGCGTGTATGTAGCTGATTTCTTTTAGTTTTAATGCGCCTTCGAGGGCCAGAGGGAATAACGCTCCACGTCCCAAAAACAGTACATCCTGAGCCTTGGAAAGTTTTCGCGCGATCAGTTTAATTTCTGGCCCGTTATCGATTGCCTGACTTAAAAGTCCCGGTAATCTGCGCAAATTTGCAAGGTTTTGGGCAAGGCCTGCCGCTGTCATTTCGCCGCGTGTACGGGCGGCCGACAGCATCAGGCATACCATCACGCAAAGCTGGCAGCTAAAGGCTTTGGTCGAGGCCACACCGATTTCGGTACCGGCCAGAATGGGCAGCGCCAGATCGCTTTCGCGCGCGATCGAGGATTGCGCTGTGTTGACCACGGAAACGATCATATCGGCCTTGCCTTTGCAGTAACGCAGGGCGGCCAATGTGTCGGCGGTTTCACCCGATTGGCTGATAAATAACGCAAGCGTGCGCGGCGAAATCGGTGGTTCTCGATAGCGAAATTCAGAGGCAACATCGACTTCAACCGGCATGCGCGCCACTTGTTCAAACCAGTATTTCGCGGTCAGGCAGGCCAGATAGGCCGTGCCGCAAGCCACCATTATGATGCGATCGTATTTGGTAAAATCAATGCCTTTGCCCGGCAAGGTAATGCTGTTGCCATCGGCTGAAATGTAATGCTTGATGGCCTCGCCCAAAACGGTGGGTTGCTCGGCAATTTCTTTGGCCATGAAATGTTTGTGACCAGCTTTTTCAACCATGGTGGTTTCGATGTTCACGGTTTCAATTTTGCGGTGCACTTGTTCGCCGTTACTGTCGCGGATTTCGGCACCGGCGCGGGTGATAATCGCCAGATCGCCTTCCTCGAGATAAGTGATCCGGTTGCTCATCGGGGCCAGCGCAATGGCGTCGGATCCGACAAACATTTCGCCATCCCCGTGCCCGATTGCCAAAGGTGATCCTTTGCGTGTGGCGATCAGCAAATCATCGTGGCCATCAAACAAAAAACAAAGCGCAAACGCGCCGTCAAGCCGCGCGATGGTTTTTTGTGCGGCTTGGCGCGGCGACAGGCCTTGTTCCATGTAATCATGCGCAAGAAGGGCGATGGTTTCGGTGTCGGTTTCGGTTTGAAAATTAATACCCTTGGCCGCCATTTCCGCGCGCAGTTTGCGGAAATTTTCAATGATGCCGTTATGCACCACGGCCACCGGCCCGGCCCTGTGCGGATGGGCATTGCCAACGGTTGGCGCACCGTGCGTGGCCCAACGGGTGTGGCCAATTCCAATCTTGCCTGCCAGCGGATTATGCACCAGCAAATCCGACAGGTTCACCAGCTTTCCAACAGCGCGCCGCCGGTCAAGTTTACCGTTTTCAACGGTGGCAATCCCTGCGCTGTCATAGCCGCGATATTCCAGCCGTTTCAGGGCCTCAACCAACAAAGGTGCGGCTTCGTGATTTCCAAGGACCCCTACAATACCGCACATTATTTCGACCCTCTAGCCATGGTTTCCTTGGTTTTCTTTAACTTTTCGAACATTTTGCGCGCCATGCCCGGTTTTGTCACCTGTCTGGAACGTGCCAGTGCCAAAGCCCCGTCGGGCACGTCTTTGTTGATCACGGATCCGGTTGCGGTCATGGTCTCGTTGCCAATATTGACCGGCGCGACCAGCATTGTGTTGGAGCCGATAAATGCATCCTCGCCAATCTCTGTGCGGTGTTTCATAAAGCCGTCGTAATTGCAGGTAATCGTGCCCGCGCCCACATTTGTGCGCGCTCCGATGACGGTATCGCCGATATAAGACAGATGATTTACCTTGGCATTTTCGCCCAGAACCGCATTTTTCATTTCGACAAAATTGCCAACTTTTGCACCCTCGCTTAATTCGGTTCCGGGGCGCAAACGGGCGTAGGGGCCAACGATGGCATCGCGCGAAACATGGCAGCCCTCAAGATGACTAAAAGCGCGGATCGTGGCGCCGGTTTCAACCGTCACACCGGGGCCAAAGACCACGTTTTGCTCAATCACCGCATCGCGGCCGATGCAGGTGTCAAAGCTGAAAAATACGGTTTCGGCGGCAAACATCGTTACGCCGTTTTGCTGCGCCTCGCCGCGCTTTTTAGCTTGAAATATCTTTTCAGCGCGGGCCAGCTCAGCACGTGTATTAATGCCCATGGTTTCGGCCTCGTCGCAGATTACCACACCCGCTTTGTGCCCTTTGGAACGGGCCGCTGCGACAACATCCGTCAGGTAATATTCGCCGCTGGCATTTTCATTTCCGATCCCCTTCAACAGCTCAAATAACAACTGCGCGTCGGCAGCAATAAGACCGCCATTACAAAGGGTTATGGCCAATTCATCGGCATTTGCGTCCTTGGCCTCGACAATGCGTTCCAGCCCGTCATCGGCCAGAACCATCCGGCCATAACGGCCCGGATTTTCAGCCTGAAATCCCAGCATAACGACGGCATTTCCGTCCGCGCGGGCGGCGATCATTTTGGCAATAGTTTGGGGGCGCACAAATGGCGTATCGCCAAAAACCACAATCGCATCGCCATCAAATTCGGCCAAGGCATCTGCGGCTTGCAACACGGCATGTCCGGTGCCCAATTGCTCACTTTGGCACATAATAATCGCATCCGGATTATAGGCCAAAACGGCCGGTTCAACCAGATCGGCGCGATGCCCGGCGATCACCACGGTTTTTTCCGGCTCAACCGCATCTCCTGACGCCATCGCATGCACCAGCAGCGGCACGCCGCCCAACGGGTGCAGCACCTTTGGCAGGTCTGAATTCATCCGCGTTCCCTGACCAGCGGCCAGAACAATCAATGCTGTTGCCATCTTAAAGATTCTTCCTTTTAGCGTCTCTTTTATCGCCCTTGCGCGCGGTTGCAAGGGGTGTGACTATCACTTGTGTTTACGCAATATTACACTTTATGGCGCGTTACGGCCCAGGAGGCAAAATGAAAACAGTTATTTTTGATCTGGACGGCACATTGGCCGACACCAGCGGCGATTTGATCGGTGCTGCAAACGCCTGTTTTCGTGAGCTTGGCCATGAGGATATGCTGGATATGGTTGCGGATCAAGCCACTGCGTTTGCCGGTGGGCGCGCCATGTTGCGGCTTGGATTTTCACGGTTGGGGGCTGCTAATTTTGATGCTGAAATTGATCGGCAATTCCCGTTGCTGTTGCAGCATTACGCCGAAAATATAGATCGGCACACCGTATTGTATGATGGCGTCAGGGCAGCTGTTCAGCGGCTTTTGGATGCTGATTATCGGATCGGAATTTGCACGAATAAACCCGAGGGCCTGGCCGAAACCCTGATGCAGCGGCTGAATTTTCGCGATCAATTTGGGGCTTTGGTCGGGGCCGATACGCTGCCTGTGCGCAAACCGGATGCGGCCCCTTTTATCGAAACGGTGACGCGGGTTGGTGGTGATTTGGCGCGCTCGGTTTTAATTGGCGACACCATCACCGATCGCCAAACAGCGCGCGCGGCCGGGGTTCCTTCGGTTTTGGTTACATTCGGTCCAAACGGGCGCGATGTTAATACATTGAAACCCGAAGCGTTGCTGGATCATTATGATGATTTATTTGATCTGGTTGAGGGGTTGATCGTTTGAGCGTGCAAGAAGGGTTTGGTTATGAATGATGTTTTTACCGGCAGCTTTACCCAGCAAGAACCGATCCCTGACGATGGCATTCAGGCTGCGTTGAAAGTTTTAGGGCACGGGCGTCTGCACCGTTATAATCTGGCCAATGGAGAGGCCGGCGAAACGGCATTGTTAGAGCGCGAATTTGCCGATGCAATGGGGGTAAAATATGCGCTTGCTGTGGCCTCGGGTGGCTATGCGATCGGTTGTGCAATGCGGGCGGTCGGGGTGATTTCAGGCGATCAGGTGCTGACCAACGCTTTTACTTTGGCCCCGGTTCCGGGCGCGATTGCCAGCCTTGGTGCGGTGCCTGTATTTGTCGGGGTGGATGAATCATTAAGCATTGATCTATCTGATTTAAAAGAAAAAATCAAGTCAAGCTGTGCAAAGGTTCTGCTGCTCAGCCACATGCGCGGGCATATTTGTGACATGGATAGATTGATGCAGATTTGCGACGCGGCGAGCATTTCGGTGATCGAGGATTGCGCCCACACAATGGGTGCGCGCTGGAACGGCGTTGTTTCGGGACGTCACGGGGTGATGGCCGCCTATTCCACCCAAACCTATAAACATATTAATTCCGGCGAGGGTGGTTTGCTGATTTCTGATGATGATAATTTGATGGCGCGCGCGGTGATGCTTTCGGGCAGTTATATGCTTTATGAACGCCATCTTGCCGGCCCTCCTGCCGCCGCGTTTCAGGATTTGTGCTGCGATCTGCCCAATATTTCTGGCCGGATGGACAACCTTAGAGCCGCGATTTTACGGCCTCAGTTAAAAGCGCTGGATCAGAAATGCGCGGCATGGAATGCGCGGTATCTGGTGGTCGAGAATGGCTTGCGGGGCACGCCGGGGTTAACCATGATTGAGCGTGCGCAAGCCGAAGAATTTGTCGGCTCCTCCATTCAGTTTTTATTGCTGGATTGGGATGCGGCGCAGATCGAAAATGTGTTGCAGCGTTGCACTGCGCGCGGGGTCGAGTTGAAGTGGTTTGGACGAGATGAGCCAACGGGTTTCACATCGCGTTATGACAGTTGGCGATACGCGCCCCGGCAAAGTCTGCCTGAAAGTGACCGGGTGTTGAAAGGCATTTTGGACATGCGTTTGCCGCTGCCATTCAGTTTAGAGGATTGCGCCCAGATTGCGGGTATAATCCGCTGCGAAGTGGGGGCGGTTTATCAGGCATGGCATGGGGTGAAATGAGGGCGCGGGCAAAAGAAATTTTCATGGCCGGTGTGGCGGCTGCCGATCCATATTTAGCCGTTAAAAATGCGCTGCGTGAACGGCCGATGAGAGCGACGGGCGAGGGGGGCAAGATTATTGTTCTGGCATTGGGCAAAGCTGCGATGCGGATGGCGCAAGCGGCAAATGATTTGCTGGTGGGCAATGTCGAAATTACTGTGATCACAAATTATGAGAACGCAAAGCCCGTTGATTTTGCCAAGGTTTATGCCGCAGGACACCCCGTTCCTGACCAAAATGGCGCGCGGGCTGCAATGGATGTGATCACAATTTTGCAAAATGCAGGGCCAAACGACCGCATCCTTGCGTTGATCAGCGGTGGTGGCTCGGCTTTGTTGCCTGCGCCGGTTCAGGGGATCAGTTTGCAAGATAAAGCCGAAGTCAGCCGTTTATTGCTGAGCTGTGGAGCAAAAATAGGCGAAATAAACCTTGTTCGACAACAACTTTCGCGCCTCAAAGGCGGCGGTTTTTTGCGCTTTGCAGCACCTGCGCCGGTGCGGGCTTTGATTTTGTCGGATGTGGTTGGCGACGATTTGCGACTGGTTGCCAGCGGCCCGACAGTCGCGGCTGTGGGAAGCAAAAAACAGGCCGTTGAAGTGTTGAAAATTTACAAGATTTGGTGCGAATTACCGCTGGCGGTGCAGGATTATTTGTTGTCCCCCCAACCAGAATTGCCCAGATTTCCCAAAGCTGAAAATCAGCTGGTTGGATCAAACGCGATCAGTTTGGATGCCATGAAGCGTGCGGCCCCAGAAGCGCATTTAAGCAAGCCGGCGTTAACCGGAGACGTGCAGCAAGCTGCTGAAATTATTGCAAACTCTGCTAAAGGAGTCACATTATTTGGCGGGGAAACCACGGTTTGCATTCGTGGTGATGGTCTTGGTGGGCGCAATCAGGAATTGGCTTTGCGCCTGTCGCTTTTGGCTGAAAAGCAAGGCTGGTCAGGGTGTTGGGTGTTTTTGTCGGGGGGCACGGATGGGCGCGATGGGCCTTGTGATGCCGCCGGCGCGATTGTGGATAATAACACGTTAACGCGGATGCGCGCAGCAGGTGTTTTGCCGGAAAGAATGCTGGACAATAATGACAGCTATCATGCGCTAAAGGCCTCGGGTGATTTGTTGATGACAGGGGCGACGGGCACGAATGTGGCGGATCTGCAGGTCTTGATCCGGTAATCGATTGCATGTTAAATTCAG
>CAYYXZ010000013.1:8515-10770 GCA_964475715.1 uncultured Marinosulfonomonas sp.
TGTCAAAATATCCGGTAAATATGCAGATCACGCCTGTGATCACAACGTTTTTTGACGCTGACAGCAACACATTTTCCTATGTGGTGAAGGATTCGAAAACGCAGGCCTGTGCGGTGATTGATTCTGTGCTGGATATTGATTATGCCGCAGGGCGCTTGACCTATGATCATGCCGATAAAATCATCCGCTATATTGAAAATAATGATCTGGTTTTAGAGCTGCAAATCGAGACCCATGTGCATGCCGATCATCTGTCCGCCGCACCTTATATTCAGAAAAAACTGGGCGGTAAAATCAGTGTGGGCCAAGGCATAACCGTGGTGCAAGATACCTTTGGCAAGGTCTTTAACGAGGGCACCGAATTTCAGCGCGACGGCAGCCAGTTTGATACACTTTTCTTGGATGGAGATACTTACCAGATCGGTGAAATGCCGGTTTTTGTGATGCACACTCCGGGCCACACGCCGGCCTGTATGACCCATGTTATCGGCAATGCTGCCTTTGTCGGGGACACGTTGTTTATGCCGGATGCTGGGTCGGCGCGGGCGGATTTTCCGGGCGGGGATGCTGGGCAACTGTATGATTCTGTTCAGAAAATATTGGAATTGCCCGATGATATGCGTCTGATGATGTGTCATGATTACGGCCCCGGCGGGCGGGCGGTTGAAAATGAAACTACCGTGGCAAAGCAAAAATCCGACAACATCCATTTTGGCGGCGGCACCACTCGCGATGATTTTATAAAAATGCGCGAAGAACGTGACGCAATGCTTGACATGCCGCGCTTGATTATTCCGTCTTTGCAAGTGAATATGCGTGCCGGAAACATGCCTCCCGAGGACGAGGATGGCGACGTTTTTTTCAAGGTGCCGATAAACAAGATTTAAACCCGCATTTCGGATTTGAGCAGAAACAGGAAATATAAAATGATGGATATCAGGCGCTTGTCAGGCGATTTTTCAGTCAGCCCGCAGATTTCAGTCGAGGATGTGCAAACGCTGTGGGATGCAGGGTTTCGCAGCATTATTTGCAACCGCCCCGATGGCGAAGCGGCGGGGCAGCCGGATGTGCAACAAATTCGGGCCGAAGCGCGCAAACTGGGTATGGAATTTGCCTTTCTGCCGGCCGTTTCAAGCCCTGAATTGCAGCACCAGAGCGCGCAAACCATCAAGCTGCTGCCAGATTTGGCCAAACCGGTTCTGGCCTATTGCCGCAGTGGCACCCGCTGCACGATTATCTGGACCCAAATGCAAATCGGCGTGATGGAGCCGCGCGATATTCTGGCGGCAACATCGGCAGCGGGTTATGATATGTCGCCGTTAATCCCGGCTTAATTTCTGGCAAATCTATTCAAATTCCATCTGCTCATAAACCCGCCCTGCATTTCTGGTGGCCAGCTCCTCGAAGGTATCCAGATGGGCGTAAGCCGTTTGGTCCACATAATACGCATCCTCCAGCGTGCCGCCATTTTCCAGATGCGCGCCGATTTTACCCCGCAAATCAACCAGATATTTGAGGGTGTAACGGCGCACCTGATCCATATTTGTCGGGTGCCCATGGCCGGGGATCACATAAACCGCGCCCAGAGGTTCAAATTCGGTTTTCCAGGTTTCAATCCAATCGGCGGTTATTGTGTCGGCAAAAATTGGCAACATACGTTCGTGAAAGGCAATATCACCCGCAATCACCAGCTTTTGTTCGGGCAACCAGACCGATATATCGCCGGGGCTATGCGCCGGTCCCAAATATAAAACCTCAATGCGCATGTCGCCCATTTCAATGATATATTCATCTTCAAAGGTGATGGTCGGGCCTTGTAATTCGGTGCCTTTGGCCTTGTCTTTATTGGTTTTTCGCATCCGCTCAAGGCTGCGAAAACCGTTTTCTTCAAAGGCCGCAGCCGCCTCCACATGGGCCAAAACAGGCACACCCAGCGCGACCCAGTAATTGTTGCCCAGCATCGCGTGCCCTTGGCCGTTTTCATTAATCACCAGCTTGACGGGCTGATCGGTGACGGCCTTGATTTCATCATGCAACGCCTTCGAGAGCAAATATGACGCGCCGGAATTTACCACAACCACGCCATCACCGGTGATGATGAACGACAGGTTATTGTTATGCCCGCTGTTTTCATAACGCGGCGGGGCCGTGGCGCCGATTGCCGAGAAAACATTCGGGATCACCTCGACGGGTTTTGAATAGAGCACCGATTGCGGATATTGGTCGGCGATATCTTCGCTGGCAAATCCGGGGCT
>CAYYXZ010000013.1:10870-12820 GCA_964475715.1 uncultured Marinosulfonomonas sp.
TATTGCGGCTTTTCATTTGCGCCCGATTTTCTTATGGCTAGGATTATGG
This sequence comes from uncultured Marinosulfonomonas sp., assembly GCA_964475715.1. GTDB lineage: Bacteria > Pseudomonadota > Alphaproteobacteria > Rhodobacterales > Rhodobacteraceae > Profundibacter. Next base: position 10,920 of record CAYYXZ010000013.1, read on the forward strand.
AGCGTTCAAATGATATTATTGTCGGGATCGACGGGGGTGGCACGGGGTGCCGCGTAGCGATTGCACTACGGGGCGGCAAAATTATTGGCAGGGGCAAAGCGGGGCCAGCCAACCCGACAAAACAGCCGCAAAAAGCGTTGGAAAATTTGTTGGCAGCGGTTCAGGTCGCCCGGCTGGACGCGGGGCTGAGCGCTTCGGAGCTGTTTGATGCCAGCGCCTTTGCCGGGGTGGCGGGGGTGCGTGATGATAAAATTTCAGCGTTTATTGCCAAAGGGTTACCGTTTAATCAGGTGCAAGTGGTCGAGGATAGGGTGACATCGGTAACCGGTGCTTTGGCGGCCGAAAACGGAGCTGTTGCGGTAATTGGCACGGGGTCTTTTCTGGGCCGAACCACAGATGGCAAAACGCAATATCTGGGCGGTTGGGGGTTTGAATTGGGCGATGATGCTTCTGGCGCGTGGTTGGGCCATTTGCTGTTACGGCGGGTTGTTTTATCTGCCGAGGGGGTTGCGCCGCACACAGATCTGAGCCGTGAAATATTGGCGAAATACGGCGGGGATGCTGGCAAGATTTACGCGTTTTGCACAGGTGCTGCGCCGGCTGATTTTGGCGAACTGGCTCCGCGGGTGGTTGACGCTGCGGCACAGGGTGACCAAATTGCAACGGATTTAATGCAAGCCGGGGCGAATTATATTGTGAAGGCGTTGGGTGCTGTTGGCTACAGGCAAGGCGAGCCTTTGTGTCTGGCCGGTGGATTGGGGCCGCATTATGCAAATTTTCTGCCACCGCAATATGGTGATTCTTTGATCAAGCCCAAAGGATCAGCGCTTGACGGGGCGTTAATACTGGCGGCACAGCTTAGGACGGATTAATCGTGCCCCGTAAAACGCGCAAAAACAGCCCTTCAAAATCACCGATATTGCAAGAATAGCTCGGCGCTCTGCTCCAGCACCTTGCCCCTGACTTTGGGGATTTCCATCAACACTTCGTGCTCGGCCCCCGCAAACATCTCAAGACGTCCATTGTCCCAGTTTTGCATCCGCTCAATCACCGCATTGCAATCCACAATCCGCTCGTTACTGCCCAAAAAGGTAACTGTTGCCACATCGGGCGAAGCCATTTTTGCCAGCGCGCGGGTTTCGGTTAAGGCCTGAAACAGCCAATGAATACTGGGACCACCCAAGGCCAGTTGCGGATAGGTTTTGGCCTGAAGCTGCATATAAGCGAACATTTCGGGGTCTTTTGTCAGCTGGTTATCGGCAAAGGGGGCCGTCACCACATAGCTGTCGGCATTCATGCTCGGTGCGTATTTATCACCCAACCCCAGCTTGCTAAACGAGCGGCTAAAGCTGTGTGCAAAAGGTTTGATCGGGGCGGACATGTGTATGCCCCACATTGGTGCCGTAAAAACAGCCGCCTTAACATCAAGACCGTTCATCAGCGAACGCAGGCCAATACAGCCGCCCATCGAATGGCCCAGCAGGTAATACGGTTTGGGCAAATCCAGCGCATCGGCGGCTTCAAACATTGCCTGCACATCATGCTGATAGTCGGAAAAATGCATCACATGGCCCTTGGCCGGATCATCCAGCAGGCGATCAGACAACCCCTGACCGCGCCAGTCCTGCGTAATCATCGCAAACCCGCGCGCCTGAAATTCCCCCGCTACCTGCCCGTATTTTTCAATGTATTCCGTGCGCCCGGTAAACAGAAAAACCGTGCCGTTCTGGCCCTTGTCCCAGACGCCAATGCGCAATCGCACACCGTCAGATGTGGCTACCCAATAAGCAGCACCGCCTTTTGGAGCCTTGGCCACATCCTCGTATAACGGGGCGTTTTGCATAAGGTTAGCTCAGAAATCCGGCCAGCTTCATCGCCATGCCCATATCGCCGTCGATTTT
>CAYYXZ010000013.1:12920-16353 GCA_964475715.1 uncultured Marinosulfonomonas sp.
GGTCTCGCAATTTGCCAGATTTAGGTTAAACTTAGCCGCATTATGCGCATATTCAAGCCAATTCACAAACGTATCGTTACGGCATTATTGCCTGCAATGTTGTTTTTCTTGTCATTTTCTTTGCCCGTGGCGGCCCAAGACGTGACGGTTGATGACTTATTTGACAAGCTGCGCGTGGCCCCGATTGCGCAATCCGAACGAATCGCGGGCCAAATTAATAAAATCTGGTCCCGATCCGGCTCGGCCTCGATGGATTTGCTGCTAAACCGTGGCCGCGCGGCGTTAGAGAGCGGCGATACAGTGGCCGCGATTGAGCATTTCAGCGCCCTGATTGATCACGCGCCAGAGTTTGCCCAAGCCTATAATATGCGCGGCGCGGCTTATTTCAGGGCCGATTTATATGGCCCGGCGCTGGCCGATGTGGGCCGCGCCATCGCGCTTGAGCCGCGCCATTTCAAGGCGATGAAGGGGTTAGCCGCGCTGCAAGAGGCGATGGGCAAGCCGAAAATGGCGCTTGAAACCTATCGTAATTTGCTGGAAATCATGCCGCAAAACACAGATGCACTGGCGGCCGTGACCCGGCTTGAAGATGTGGCCCTGTAGGTTTTGATTTATTTATTATGCATTCAGAACAACGTATTATCGCCGTTTTAGGGCCAACCAACACCGGCAAAACCCATTACGCGATTGAACGAATGCTGGGCTATAAATCCGGTATTATCGGCCTGCCTTTGCGTCTTTTGGCCCGCGAGGTCTATGAGCGCATTGTTGCTTTGCGCAGCCCCTCGGAGGTGGCGCTGGTTACGGGCGAAGAGCGCATTGTGCCGCCGCGCGCCAAATATTGGGTCTGCACAGTCGAGGCAATGCCCCAGGGTTTGGCGGCTGATTTTGTTGCGGTGGATGAGATCCAGCTTTGCGCCGACCCCGAGCGCGGCCATGTTTTTACCGACCGTTTGCTGCATGCCCGAGGCCAGTTTGAAACGCTGTTTTTAGGGGCGCAAACCATGCGCAGCGCGATTGCCGAATTGGTGCCAAAGGTGCAATTTATCCAGCGCGACCGGCTTAGTGAATTAAGTTACGCCGGCTGCAAAAAGCTAAGCCGGATGCCCGCGCGCAGTGCGATTGTGGGTTTTTCGGTTGATAATGTCTATGCGATCGCCGAATTGCTGCGCCGTCAAAAAGGTGGCGCGGCGGTGGTGATGGGGGCATTGTCGCCGCGCACGCGCAATGCGCAGGTCGAGATGTATCAAAACGGCGATGTGGATTATCTGGTGGCCACCGATGCGATTGGCATGGGGTTGAACCTTGATATTCATCACGTCGCATTTTCGTCGCTGAACAAATTTGACGGCCACAGAATGCGGGCTTTGCAAGCCAACGAGCTGGCCCAGATTGCCGGGCGCGCCGGGCGTTACATGCGCCATGGCAGCTACGGGGTGACCGGCGAGGCGCCGCTGTTGGGCGATGCGGTGGTCGAGGCGATTTCAAACAACCGTTTTGCGCCGGTTAAAAAATTGCAATGGCGCAATCGCGCGCTGGAATTTGGCAATGCCGCGCGCCTGATTTCGTCGCTGGAAAGGCCGACAAATGATGCCTGGCTGGCCCGTGCGCGCGAGGCCGATGATTTGCGGGCATTAAAAACCTTGGCCGCGCGCGATGAAGTAATGGCCAAACTGGCTGGTCCCCAAGATATAAAACGGCTGTGGGATGTGTGCCGGATCCCTGATTTTCGCGCCATTAGCCACGCCGAACATGCCGCTCTTTTAGAGCAAATATTCCTGCATTTGCAAACGGTTAACCGCATCCCCGATGATTGGCTGGCCCGACAAGTCAAGCGGCTGGATCGCAGTGATGGCGACATCGATACATTGTCGAAACGTCTGGCGTTTATTCGCACCTGGACGTATGTTACACAACGCAAGGGGTGGGTTTCTGATGAAAACCATTGGCCAAACGCCACGCGCGCTGTAGAAGACCGGCTATCGGATGCGCTGCATGTGCGTCTTACACAAAGATTTGTTGATCGGCGCACCTCGATTTTGTTGCGCCGGTTGAAGCAGAAGGAGGGCCTCGTGGCCGAAGTGAATGACAAAGGTGAAGTAACAGTCGAGGGGCAACTCATTGGCCGTTTACACGGGTTTTGCTTTACGCAAGACAAAACGGACAATCCCGAGCAGGCCAAAACCCTGCGTGCGGCAAGTGTGGCCGCCTTGGCCCCGCAATTTCATTTGCGCGCCGACAGGTTTTACAATTCTCCCGATACCGAAATTGATTTCACCGATCAGGGTGGTTTGATGTGGGGCGATGCGGCTGTTGGCAAAATTGTTGCCGGCGATGACGCGATGAAACCGTTGGCCGTGGCCTTTGTTGACGAGGCGGCCGGCGCGGATGTTGCCACCAAGGTTCAGCGCCGTTTGCAGCATTTTATCGACCGCAAAACCGCCACTTTGTTCGAGCCGCTTTTGGCGCTTGCCAAGGATGAAACCCTGCCGGCGATTGCGCGCGGTTTTGCCTTTCGTATGCTCGAGGGTTTTGGCATTGTGGCGCGCGCCGATGTGGCCGCCGAGGTCAAGGATCTGGATCAGGATGTGCGCGCAACTTTGCGCAAACACGGCATTCGTTTTGGCCAGTTCACCATTTTCATGCCGGTTTTGCTGAAACCTGCCGCAACGCGTTTGCGTTTGTTGCTGTGGTCTCTGGCTGGCAAGCTGGATGAATTTCCCGAAAGCCCGCCGCCCGGTCTGGTCACGATTCTATCTGAAAAAGATGCACCGGCCGGTTGGGATACGATGTCGGGTTACCGGGCCGCGGGCAGCCGCGCAATTCGGATTGATATGCTCGAGCGTCTGGCCGATATGTTGCGCGCCCAAAACAGCCGCGCCGGATTTGAGGCCAACCCCGATATGCTGTCGATCACCGGCATGACGCTAGAGCAATTTGCCGATTTGATGCAGGGTTTGGGTTATAATGCTGAAAAAGGCGAACGGGTGAAGGTTAAGGCCGTTGTTGAAACGGATAAAACCCAAGAGGTTGAAAAGCCTGCGGATGCTGCCAAAGTTGAAGCGCCAGAAGAAAAACCGGACGAGGCTGAAACGGCCCCTGAAATGGAGGTGTTTTACAGCTTTAAGTGGGTGGTCAAGCGCAAAAGCGGGGCTGATCATACCAAGCCGCAAGCCAAACCTGAAGTAAAAGCCAAGCCGCGTGGTAAGCCCCATGGCAAACGACCCGAGCGTGATAACAAGGCCAAATCCTATCAGGCGCGACCGCCCAAAAAGGAAAAAAAGATTGATCCCGATAACCCCTTTGCGGCGGCTTTGATGGGGTTTAAAAACAAAGGGTAGGGTTTGAATGATCGATGCACCGATCAAGGGGCGAGTTGATAAATGGCTTTGGCACGCGCGGTTATTCAAGACCCGGTCGCTGGCCACAAAAC
>CAYYXZ010000014.1:0-1454 GCA_964475715.1 uncultured Marinosulfonomonas sp.
GAATCTCTGCCATCGGATCAACGCGAAAAAACCTTTGGCGATATGGTTGAAATCGCACTTGAAGCGGCTTTCGCCTGAGGTTTGGAAAAAATACAAAGACGCCACGAGATACGATAAAATACCCCGAAATTTCATGGCCCTCGGCCCATTGCCTGACCAGAACATTGAGGGGGATTATGAGGCCCTTATTCGCAGCAATGCCCGATAGGTTGACGCGAGCCGCACCAAAACGTGTCCAGAAATTGTTTATCAATAATGGCCATGAAGCGTAGGTTCTTGGCGCTTTGAGCCTTCGGCTGATAATACAGGATCGACCGCGCCAGCCCCTTCTGGGTGATGCAAGTAGCAGCTGCCGGGTAATGGGCAGAATGGTTCTTTCGTTTTGTCATTGTGAATCGTCTCTCTCATAAGTCGATTCATCTGAACCCCACACTGCTGAAATCGTTCAATTGGCTTTGATTCAGGCCCTAGGGGCGGCTGCGTTAAAGTATAAATTCAGAAACGGTTTCATCATTGGTAATGTCTTTATAAGTGAAGCCGGCCTTGTCCAGTTTGGTAAATAAAACCGGGAAGTTTTCAGGGTTCTTGGTCTCGATTCCAATCAAGACAGAGCCAAAATTACGCGCAGATTTTTTCAAATACTCAAAGCGGGCAACATCATCATCCGGTCCAAGGATGCCCAAAAATTCCTTAAGCGCACCGGGGCGTTGGGGCATGCGCAGGATAAAGTATTTTTTCAAACCCAGATAACGCTGGGCGCGCTCCTTGACTTCGGGCAACCGCTCAAAATCAAAATTGCCGCCCGAGGTAACGCAAACCACGGTTTTACCTTTGATCTGATCGGCCAAATCAGACAGCACATCAACAGAAAGCGCGCCTGCGGGTTCCAGAACCACGCCCTCGACATTCAGCATTTCAACCATGGTGCTGCAAATGCGGTCTTCCGGCGCAAGCAAGATGTTTTTGGCACAAATATCTTTGAGCACCGCAAAATTCTGCGCGCCAATACGCGCCACGGCGGCCCCGTCAACAAAACTGTCAACCTTGTCAAGACTAACAGCTTTGCCCGCAGCAATCGCCGCTGTCAGGCTTGGCGCACCCTTGGGTTCAACAAACCGTATTTCCGTTTCAGGCGACTGGGCTGCAAAATAAGATGTCACCCCCGATGCCAGCCCGCCACCACCAACAGGCAGCACAATCATATCGGGATTTTTGCCCAATTGCTCCAACAACTCCACCGCAACCGAGGCTTGGCCCTCGATCACATCCGCATCATCAAACGGCGATAGAAAATGCGCCCCGACATCCTTGCAATAGCTGCGCGCGGTGGCCAGAGTGTCATCAAAATAATCCCCGACAAGGCGAATTTCGATATTTTCACCGCCAAATATCCGGGTTTTGTTAATCTTTTGTTGTGGCGTGGTCACCGGCATGAATATCACACCTTTAACCCC
>CAYYXZ010000014.1:1554-9308 GCA_964475715.1 uncultured Marinosulfonomonas sp.
AAATCTGACATGGTTTAAATCTTGCGCCCCTCAAAATAGACCCCGTAAAGCGTGGTCAGAACACTGGCCCCGACCATCATGGTAATCCAGCCCAAAACATAAGTGTAAACGATATTGATAACCGAATCCGGATCAGAATTCATATATTGGGGGATCTGGGTAAGTGCGACAAAGCCAATCGCAATGACAGCCAGCTGGCCAATCGCCGCCGAGGCCTGCGCGGTATTTTCCCAGGATTCACTAAATGTCATTGAATTGCCAACGGCAGCAGCGGGCAAAATCAGGCCCAGCCGGTAAAAGAAATAAAACACCAAACCGAATGATATAAACGTAGACATCAACACACCGCCGACCCCCGCAACGGCCCCCATAACCAAGGAAAGAAAGCTGCTGATCATGATAAACGCCAAGCCCAACAACAGGCCGATCAGCAGCGATTTACCAAGATACGCCAGCATTTGCCTGCCTTGAAATGGCGGGATAATTGCGCCGTTGTTTTCCTCGATAAGAATATAGCGATGCCAGCCAACCGCGATCCACAGGCTGGTTACAAAGCTGATCGCAATGAAAAGCGTCCACGAAAGCCAGAAACCGGGGGGGAAACTGGTAACATCTCCGGCCGCCAGCTGGCGCATGAAATCACCGTATCCACTTGTAAAATATATCCCGAAAGCCGCCTGCGCCAAATATAGCGCCAGCGAAACTCGAAAGGCAGCCCTAAGATTGCCAAAAACCATTTCCAATGAATAGGTGAATATTTTCCATCCCTGCATGTTTCAAACCCTTGCAAAACCCGATTTCCCGTTGATACGCATCCATTGGCTTGCGGGTCAACCTGATGCCTTGCTCTTTGGCTAAAATAAGGCTAATCGCGATATGAAATTATTGGATGTTGGAGAAAGACATGTCTGCGATAAAATCGGCGCCTAAAAAAGTTGTGCTGGCCTATTCCGGTGGCCTTGATACTTCGATTATTTTGAAGTGGCTGGAAATTGAATATGGCTGCGAGGTAGTGACATTTACCGCCGATCTGGGCCAAGGCGAAGAGCTTGCGCCAGCGCGCAAAAAAGCCGAATTGCTGGGCGTGAAGCCTGAAAATATCCACATCGAGGATCTGCGCGAGGAATTTGTCCGTGATTTTGTTTTTCCGATGTTTCGCGCCAATGCCCAATACGAGGGGCTGTATTTGCTCGGCACCTCGATTGCGCGGCCGCTGATTTCCAAACGTCTGGTTGAAATTGCTGCCGAAACCGGTGCCGATGCGGTTTCGCACGGGGCCACCGGCAAGGGCAATGATCAGGTGCGATTTGAGCTGGCGGCCTATGCGCTGAACCCGGAAATCAAGGTGATTGCGCCGTGGCGCGAATGGGATTTATCCAGCCGTACCAAGCTGCTGGAATTTGCCGAAAAACACCAAATCCCAATCGCCAAAGACAAGCGCGGCGAAGCGCCGTTTTCGGTGGATGCCAACCTGCTGCACACTTCATCCGAGGGCAAGGTTTTAGAAGATCCCGCCGCCGCCGCCCCCGATTACGTTTACCAGCGCACGGTGGATCCAGAGGACGCGCCGGACACAGCCGAGTTCATCGAAATCACCTATGAAAAAGGTGACCCTGTGGCGCTGGACGGCAAGGCATTATCGCCGGCTGAAATGTTGACCGCGCTGAATGCGTTGGGCGGCAAACACGGTATCGGTCGGCTTGATCTGGTCGAGGGGCGTTTTGTCGGGATGAAAAGCCGCGGAATTTACGAAACCCCCGGCGGCACGATTATGTTGCAAGCGCATCGCGGCATTGAAAGCATCACGCTGGACAGCGGGGCCGCGCATCTGAAAGACGAGCTGATGCCAAAATATGCCGAGCTGATTTACAACGGTTTCTGGTTCTCGCCCGAGCGCGAAATGTTGCAGGCGCTGATTGATAAATCCCAAGAACACGTCACCGGCACCGTGCGTCTGAAGCTTTACAAAGGCATGGCGCAAACGGTTGGCCGCTGGTCGGATCATTCGCTTTATTCCGAAGAACACGTAACATTCGAGGATGACGCGGGTGCCTATGATCAGGCCGATGCGGCCGGATTTATCAAAATCAACGCGCTGCGCCTGAAACTTTTGGCCGCGCGCGATAAACGCCTAAAGGGCTGAATTAAGCCAGCAAACGCCGGGCGATGACTTGGGCCTGAATTTCAGCCGCACCTTCAAAGATGCTTAAAATACGGGCATCACACAGAATGCGGCTGATTTCATATTCCAGCGCAAAACCGTTGCCGCCGTGAATTTGCAACGCATTATCGGCCGCAGCCCAAGCCACGCGCGCGCCCAGTAGTTTGGCCATGCCGGCCTCAAGATCACAGCGTTGATCGTGGTCTTTTTCCCATGCCGCAAAATAGGCCATCTGGCGGGCGATCATAATTTCAACCGCCATCATCGCCAGCTTGCCGTAAACGCGCGGGAACTTGATTATTGGTTTGCCAAATTGTTTGCGATCAATCGCATATTGCATCCCGACCTCAAGCGCATTTTGCGCAACCCCGATGGCGCGCGCCGCGGTTTGAATGCGCGCACTTTCAAAGGTTTGCATCAATTGCTTGAAACCTTGGCCCTCAACCCCGCCCAACAGGTTTTCACCCTTGATCTTGAAGCCATCAAAAGCCAGCTCGTATTCCTTCATGCCGCGATAGCCCAGCACCTCGATTTCGCCGCCCGTCATGCCATCCGTGGGAAATGGCTGCTCCACCGTGCCCGGCGTTTTTTCCGCCAGAAACATCGACAGGCCTTTGTAATTATCCGTGTCCGAGTCGGTGCGGGCCAGCAAAGTCATAACATGCGTGCGGGCGGCGTGGGTGATCCAGGTTTTATTGCCGGTGACCCTGTAATCATCGCCATCCTTCACGGCGCGGGCTTTAAGCGCACCCAGATCAGAGCCGGTGTTGGGTTCGGTAAACACGGCCGTTGGCAGAATTTCGGCACTGGCAATTTTGGGCAACCAATGCTGTTTTTGGGCCTCGGTGCCGCCACAAATAATAAGTTCCGCCGCGATTTCCGAGCGGGTTCCAAGCGAGCCAACGCCGATGTAGCCGCGCGAAAGCTCCTCGGAAACCACACACATCGAGGCCTTGGACAAACCAAAGCCGCCGTATTCTTCGGGGATGGTCAAACCGAAAACGCCCAGCTCGGCCATTTCTTCGATGATTTCCATCGGAATCAATTCGTCTTTCAGGTGCCATTCATGCGCGTTGGGGACCACACGATCATCGGTAAAGCGGCGAAATTGATCGCGGATCATTTCCAGCTCATCGTCCAGACCGGTTGCGCCAAAGGTGGCATGGCCCGCATTATCCTGCATTAATTCCACCAGACGGGCGCGCGCCGAACTTGTGTTGCCTTGGCGGATCAGCGCCGTGATTTCGCGGCTGTCGGGCATGCTCAGGCTGAAATCTTGCAGCCGGGCAATTTCACCTTGTGACATTGGGATGCCGCCGGCGATCTGGGCCAGATATTCACCAAAGCAGATTTGCAAAATCAGCTGCTCCATTTCGCCGAATTTGCTGTCACTGTTCAAACGATCTGCCCAATTGTGCATTTGCTGCAAAGCCTGGGAATATGTGGCCAACCACGAAAGCGCATGCGCCGCATCCTGGTGGATTTCAAGCGCTTCTGAGCAAACTCGGCCATCAACAACAACATCCGATCGCAAGTTTTGAGTTGCCTGATCCAGCAGGGTTTTAACGGCTGGAAGCGCGGATTTTGTCAGCGTCAGAAGATTGGAAATTATGCAGGTGGCCATGTTCTGGGTCCTTTTTCTATCATATTCGACATAAGCATATTAAATTTGGCGCGCAAGAAAAATACACAGACAGGGTCGGTTTTGAACAATTGTGACGCAGGCATTCCTGTATTCAGCCTCAACTGAACAAATCCGGTCCCATGCACAGCTGCTTAAGATGCTCGGGGGTATCTTTCGGGCTGACCACGGTGAAGGCAACCGAGTATAATAAAGCGTCATCTTTATGGGCCGAAATTGTCCAGATTCCGGTGACAAGTTCGCTTGGAAAATCAAAGCTGTATAATTGCGGTGTGGAATATTCCCAACTCATATCCCCGACCCAGCTTTGTTCGGTTCTGCCGCTGTTTAACAGGGGCGGATGCACCACCTTAAACACGACCCCGTCCAGCTGATCGCCTTGATGCAAAAGTGATTTTATGCCAAATGACATGCCCAAGATGGCCGGCACCACCGTGCCATGCGCGCTAAAATGCACGTCACCTTGAATGATGTTCATTTCACCGGCATCGGTATCAGGGGCAACTGTCGACCCGGATACGCGCAATTCACAGACAAGACCGTATTCAAACCCCGCAAATTTTGTGTCGTCCAGATAAACCGGCGGCTCGGCCTGTAAAACGGTTGCGGCAAAAATAAAACTGGCTGACAGGGCAATTGCCTTGGTCATCCGGCGCTTTATTTTCGCCGCAAAAGTTATCATGCGATGGCGACGGCTTTTACGTCTTCATCTATGTAGGCCTGATATTGTTCGAAATTTTCCGCGAACATTTTCACCAGCTTTTGGGCCTGCGCGTCATAGGCCGCAGTATCGGCCCATGTGCCGCGCGGATCAAGCAGAGCATTGTCCACATTCTGCACCGAAACAGGCACATCAAAGCCAAAATTCGGGTCTTTGCGAAATTCGGCTTTGCCCAGTGATCCATCAAGTGCCGCCGTCAGCAATCCGCGTGTTGCCTTGATTGGCATGCGTTTTCCGGTGCCATATGCGCCCCCCGTCCAGCCGGTATTCACCAGCCAGCAGGTTGATCCGTATGTGGCGATTTTTTCGCGCAAAAGATTGCCATAGGCTTCGGGCCGGCGTGGCATGAAAGGCGCGCCAAAGCAGGTTGAAAATGTTGGCTCGGGTTCGGTTACGCCGCGCTCGGTGCCTGCAACCTTCGAGGTAAAACCAGACAGGAAGTGATACATTGCCTGCGCCGGTGTCAGGCGCGCGATTGGCGGCAAAACGCCAAAGGCATCGCAAGTCAGCATGATGATATTTTTGGGGTGCGCCCCAAGTGCCGTTTCAGAAGCATTCGAAATATAATGCAGCGGATAGGCGCAACGCATGTTGGCCGTCAGGCTGTCATCTTTAAAATCCAGCTCGCGGGTGTCTTCATCGTAAACCATGTTCTCGATGATGGTCGCGAATTTGGTTGTGGTGGCGTAGATTTCCGGCTCGGCCTCTTTTGAGAGGTTGATGGTTTTGGCATAACAACCGCCTTCAAAATTGAAGATGCCGCTGTCGGACCAGCCGTGCTCGTCATCGCCGATCAGGGTGCGCGACGGATCTGCCGAAAGTGTGGTTTTTCCGGTGCCCGACAGGCCAAAGAAAACGGCGGTATCGACCGGATTACCAATCGCGTGGTTGGCAGAACAATGCATCGGCATAATCCCGCGGCCGGGCAGGATGTAGTTCAGGGTCGAGAAAATCGACTTTTTGATCTCGCCCGCATATTCGGTGTTGCCGATCAAAATCAGCTTTTTCTCAAAATTCAGCGCGATAACAGTTTGGCTGCGGCAACCGTGGCGCGCGGGGTCGGCCTTGAAACCGGGGCAGTTGATGACGGTAAATTCGGGGATGAAATTATCAAGTGCGGCGCGCTCGGGTCGGCGGAACATGGTGCGGGCAAACAGGCTGTGCCAAGCAAATTCGGTGATAATACGCACATTCAGGTGATTGCCCACATCGGCGCCACCAACCAGATCCTGCACAAAATAATCGCCGCCTTGCATGTGCTCGAGCATATCGCCATGCAGCAGATCAAAAGCTTCGGGCGTCATTGGCTGGTTATTTTCCCACCAAATATCATCTTCGACAGACGCGGTGCGGACCACAAATTTATCCTTGGGAGAGCGGCCGGTATATTCACCGGTGCTGACGAGAAACGCGCCGCCTTTGCCGATGCGGCCTTCTTTGCGCAGAACGGCTTGCTCCATCAAATCGGCTTCCAGATAATTGTAAAATACGTTACCCAGATTGGTGATACCTTGATCATCCAGTCGCTTGGTGGGGTTTACCCGTCCGTTCGTCATATGCAATCTCCTGCTGTCGCTATTATTTCTCCCGATCGGGCCGGGCCATTAGTTCGGTGATAACATGCTCAAGAAGCAAAAACATAGGGTGGTGCGGCACAGTTAGCGCAACCAGAGTCCAATTATTTTAAGCCAAAGCGACAAAAAGTGAGACATATTAGTCATTGGTTACATGTTTTCGGCTGAAATACAGGCAGGCAATGCATCTGATTCGAAGATTTATGTTGATTCGGCGGCCTAGAAACAGGAATATAGAAAAAAAGAACAAAAAAACTGAGCAGTATAAGGAATTACCAATGTCTAAAATTGCACTGGTGGACGACGACAGAAATATTCTGACGTCTGTCTCAATGACGCTTGAGGCTGAAGGATTTGAAGTCCAGACTTATAATGACGGGCAGGCCGCATTGGATGCGTTTAATAAAAACCTGCCCGATATGGCTGTGCTTGATATTAAAATGCCGCGGATGGATGGCATGGAGCTGTTGCAGCGCTTGCGCCTGAAAACCAAAATGCCGATTATTTTTCTGACCTCGAAAGACGATGAGATTGACGAGGTTCTTGGATTGCGCATGGGGGCGGATGATTATGTAAAGAAACCGTTTTCCCAGCGTCTGTTGGTGGAACGTATTCGTGCGCTACTGCGCCGCCAAGAGGCAATCAAGACCGGCGAAATTGGCGAAACCGAAGAAACCAAAGTGATTGAGCGCGGACAATTGCGCATGGATCCATTGCGCCATTCGGTAAGCTGGAGGGGTAAAGAGGTATCTTTAACCGTAACCGAATTTTTGCTGCTACAGGCCTTGGCCCAGCGCCCCGGATTTGTTAAAAGCCGCGATCAGTTGATGGATGTGGCCTATGACGATCAAATTTATGTGGATGACCGCACTATTGACAGCCATATCAAGCGCCTGCGTAAAAAAATGCGCACAGCTGATGAAGCGTTTTCCGCCATTGAGACCCTTTATGGAATTGGTTACAGATACAACGAGGAATGACACTTGTATCGGGGGTAGGGTTGCATAAAGCGGAGCCGGTAAAAAATGCTAAAGTTGTGCTTGGCGAGGATTGGGACGGACCTGATTTAGCCAAGACAAAAGGCAGGCGCGCACGCCGCCGCAGGCGTAGTGAGTTTGTTTCACTAAAGCGCTCGCCTCTTGCGCGCAAAATCATTACCTTTAATTTGATTGCTTTGGTCATTTTGGTTACGGGCGTTCTTTATCTGAACCCGTTTCGTGATAGTCTGGTTAACCAGCGCCAACACGATCTGGTTATCGAGGCGGAACTGGTTGCTGATGTATTTGAAGCGCTTATGTCTGCATCTGATGCGGTAAGCATGGCCGCCGGTGGCGGTGTTGTTGATGTTTTGCAAAACCTTGATTTGCCGCATGGTGTAGAAGTATTTGTCTATAACACGGCGAAAACACTGGTTGGCGAAACGCGTGGTCTGATCCGAACAGGTTTAATGCCGATTGCCGGCCTGAAAGAAGATCACCACAGCACATTAATAACCGATTTTCTTAATTCTGTCTGGGAAGGCGTGTCCGGTTTGTTGACTTCCAGAGGTCAGGACCAACCTGATCTGGATATTGAAGAAATGGCCAGGTCCCTTGTGGCCGATACATTGACTGGCAACACGCAGATTAAAACCAGTCATGATCATAATGGCAACAC
>CAYYXZ010000014.1:9408-11633 GCA_964475715.1 uncultured Marinosulfonomonas sp.
CGTCTATCTGTTGCGCTGCGCGGTATGGTTGCTGCTCTTTATGATCGGATCGATGCGAATGAACAGTTTGCAGCCGATGTCGCCCATGAGCTGAAAAATCCACTTGCCTCGTTGCGCTCTGCCGCAAGCACCTTGCGGATTGTGAAGAAAGACGAGCAACGCGATATATTGCTGGATGTGGTTGAACATGATGTGCGCCGGCTGGATCGTCTGGTTAGTGATATTTCCAACGCTTCAAGATTGGACAGCGAGCTGGTGAAGGAAGAGCAGTTAAGCTTTAACCTGCTGAAAACCATCAAGAATATTAATGATCACCTGACCGAGGAGGCAAAATCCAAGGGCATTGATTTTATTTCCGACCTGCCGTCACATCCGATTGTTATTACCGGGCTTGAGCAGCGGTTGGCGCAAGTGTTTGTAAACCTGATCACCAATGCGATTTCGTTTTGCGAGGAAGGTGATGCAATCCGCGTTTGGGCGCGCAGGCGTGAAAACAGGGTGTTGATTGTGGTTGAGGATACGGGTTCGGGAATTCCGGAACAGGCTCTGGACAAAATTTTCCAGCGATTTTACTCTGAACGTCCCGAGGGGCATTTTGGAAATAATTCGGGTCTGGGTCTGGCAATTTCCAAGCAGATTGTCGAAGCCCATGACGGTGTTATCTGGGCCGAGAATATTCGGCCAACGGATGCGGATATTACCTCGGAGCCTTTGGGGGCAAGATTTGTTGTCGGCCTGCCGGTATAAAACCGTTTTATGACGGGTTTACGCCTCTCCGGCACATCTGGCTCGGCCGATGTTGATGGAGGTTTCTTGATGATGCATGCGTCCTGCGTTGCGTTTGATGCTCGGGCTGTGCTGATATTGGGCTCGTCAGGTGCCGGAAAATCATCCTTGGCGTTACAGCTGATGGCATTTGGTGGCGTTTTGGTTTCCGATGATAAAACATACCTGCAAGCAGGAAATACCGAAATTATGGCAAGCGCCCCTGCTACAATAAAAGGGCTAATCGAAGCGCGCGGGGTTGGAATACTTGAAGCACAGACATGCGCGTTTGCAGAGGTTAAGCTAATAGTCGATCTTGATAATTTAGAGCAGGAGCGCTTGCCAAAAAAGCGAGAATACATTTTACTTGGCCACTCAATCCCTATGCTTCACAGGGTGGATGCGCCGCATTTTCCTGCTGCGATTATTCAGTATATTAAAGAGGGGAGGAGTGCCTAAGGTGAATGATAATGTAGAAAAAACAGATCAGCGTGTTGTCTTGGTGACCGGTCCCTCTGGTGCGGGCCGAAGCACCTCGATTAAGGTTTTGGAGGATGTCGGTTATGAGGCGATCGACAATCTGCCCTTGTCTTTACTACCCAGATTGCTGACAGGATCACCCATTGGCCACCCGTTGGCTTTGGGTGTTGATGTGCGTAACCGAGATTTTAGCACAACGGCTTTGATTGAAACAATAGACATGCTTTCGCAAAAAAAAGGCATTAAATGCGAGCTGTTATATCTGGATTGTAACCTTGATGTATTGGCCAGGCGTTATTCAGAAACGCGTCGCCGTCATCCGCTGGCGCCGGCGGAATCTCCGGTTCAGGGTATCCGCCGTGAAATAGATTTACTTGCACCCATTCGCGCGCGCGCAGATGTTTTGATTGATACCTCAAATTTATCCCCCCATGATTTGCTTTCGGAAATTGAACACTGGTTTGCACCCGATACGGGCCAAAGGCTTGCTGTGTCGGTGCATTCATTTTCTTATAAACGTGGTATCCCGCGCGGGGTTGATATGGTTTTTGACTGCCGGTTTTTAAAAAATCCTTATTGGCAGGAAGAATTGCGCAGTTTTGACGGGCGTAACGCAGAAGTGGCCAATTATATTGCAACCGATCCACGGTTTTCAGCGTTTTTCAACAAAGTTCACGATTTAATCGAGATGCTGCTGCCCGCTTATATTGATGAAGGTAAGGCGCATTTATCTATCGGATTTGGTTGCACAGGTGGTCAGCACCGTTCTGTTGCTGTTGTAGAAATGTTAGTGAATGCACTTGCGCAAAAGGGCTGGCAGGTGTCTATTCGACATAGGGAAATGGAGCGAAAGGCTCTGTTAGGTCCAGCACAGGAACGGGGTAATAAAGCGTGATCGGGATTGTGATTGTCGCACATGGCGGGTTGGCCAAGGAATATTTGGCCGCCGTAGAACATGTGCTTGGCAAACAGACAGGAAT
>CAYYXZ010000014.1:11733-13109 GCA_964475715.1 uncultured Marinosulfonomonas sp.
GGCTGTGTCCGCTTCGCTTGACGCGGGTCGAAAGTATATAGATTATATTGACGGAACAAATGGATAGCCTAAAATGAGCAATAAAATGACATTGAATATTATCAATGAAAAAGGGCTGCATGCGCGCGCATCGGCCAAATTGGTTGAAACTGTCGAGGCCCATGATGCCAGCGCCGAGGTATCAAAAGATGGTCTAAGCGCGTCGGGGGATTCCATTATGGGGCTTTTGATGTTGGCAGCCTCTAAAGGAACCTCTATTGAGATTGAAACCAGCGGTCGGGATGCAGAAAAATTGGCACTTGCGTTGAAAACATTGGTTGCTGGCCGTTTTGGTGAAAAATTTTAAATCGGGCTTTGGCTCTGATTAAACTGGAAATGATTTGGTAGATAGATCAGATAAAAGCACGTCGGAAGCAGATCCTGATTATGTGCCGTATAAGCGCCAAAACCTATCGTATTCCACTACGTTTACCAACCCGTACAAGGTATTTACAATCCGCGTTATGGAATGGTTAACCGGAAAAATCCGCCTGCTTCGCCTGATCCGGAAATTTGAACACGAAGGTGTGGGCAGTGGGCAGAAATTTTTTAGCCGCGCGCTGAAATTGATGCAGATTGAAATTGAAACCCCCGCCAGTCAAATTGCAAAAATTCCGGCTAAGGGGCCCGTGATTGTAGTCGCCAACCACCCGCATGGTTTGGTCGATGGTCTGGTTTTGGCCGAACTGATCGGTTCTGTGCGCGAGGATTATAAAATTCTGATCCGGAGCCTGCTAACCGGCATTCCTGAAATTGAAAATTTTACGCTTTCGGTTGCCTTTCCTCACGAAGACAATGCACAAAGAGTAAACATTGATATGCGCAAAAAGGCTATGGCGCATTTGCAGGATGGTGGCATGATCATTCTATTTCCTGCCGGTGTTGTTGCCAGTAGCGAAACACTGTTTGGGCCTGCTATCGAGGCGCAGTGGAACCCTTTTACAGCCAAAATGATACAGCGCTCAGGTGCCACTGTTGTCCCGATATTTTTCCCCGGCCAAAATTCCCGAATCTATCAGATAGCCAATCAAATTTCCGCAACCTTGCGGCAAGGCTTGTTATTGCATGAAGTTGTGCATTCCTTTAAAAAGCCTCAGGCCCCTATTGTCGGAGATCCTGTTTATACGGATGAAATACAGAAATGGTCCAGCAATCCACGCGGTTTTACGGCATGGTTACGGGAAAAAACTTTGACGCTAAATAAACAATAGCTGTGTTTACCTATTAGTCAGAAGTTATTGCTAGTTCCAAGGGCATCAATATCAAAAGGTGCCGAGATGTTTCTGACCAAGCGATTGAAAAATATAAAAGCCTCTAACATTGTTATAATTACAGCG
>CAYYXZ010000014.1:13209-15180 GCA_964475715.1 uncultured Marinosulfonomonas sp.
ATCTCTCGCATGGTCACCCTTCGCTCCAGCGTGGATTCTCATAGCATCACTGCAAAAGATGCAATTAACTTTTATACGGATTTGAACGCAGAAATGCTGGCAATCATTCAATATTCGGTTAATTTTAGCAACATTACAGAAATCTCCAAAGCAATCTCGAGCTTATCTGCTTTTCTAAAAGGTAAAGATAATATCGGAGTCGAGCGTGCAATCGGATCTTCTGCCTTTGCGCTAGGGTCATTCGATGCTGCTAACTACACAAAGTTTAGCGATATAATTCGTCGGCAAAAGCTGTTTGAGAAAGCCTTTTTAGATAATGCTACTGTAGAGCAGAGAACACAATATAACGCTATTTCTGAATCTAAAGCAGGAATTAATGTGCGCGCGATGAATGAGCTGGCCTTGGATGCCGGTATAGGCGGATATCTGGGCGGGGTTACGGGTGCAGAGTTTTTCAAAGCCCAAACTGACAGAATCAATCAGTTGAAAGTCATGGAAGATGATCTGGCTGACGATCTTCTTTTGGTGGTTAAAAACAAGCAAAATAGTGCCGTTATTAACAGGAATATGATTATCGTTTTGGTTCTTGCTGCATTGATTATAACGGTTGGCGTTTCATACATATTCATTCGGACTGTGCGGGTAGGTTTTAGTAGTGTTGTGCGCGTTGCTGAAGAAATGTCATCAGGTAATTTAAGTGTAGAGCTACCGGCCGCTACAAATAATGAATTTGGTCAAATTACAGTTGCATTGGGAATGATGCGTGACAATATTCTTGCCGCCAAAGAAACTGAAAAAGAAATGCGCCGAGCAGAACAGCATGAGCAAGAGCGACAACGCAAAGCTGAGATTATGCAGGAGGATAAAGAAAAAGAAAAAGCATTATTGCGTGAGCAAGAACAGCTTGCCAAAATGGAGAGTGAACAAAAAGCAGCCGAGGAAATATCTGCAGTTGTTTCTGCATGCGCAAAAGGCGATTTTAGTCAGCGCCTTTCACTTGATGGAAAAGAAGGCGTTTTTGCCAATATTTGCGACGGCGTGAACCAAATTAGCGAAACTGTAAATACTAGCCTTGGTAAAATCCAGGAAACCCTTGATGCATTATCACAAGGCGATTTAACCTGCCAGATGGAGGGGAGCTTTCAGGGTGCTTTTGGCGACATTCAAACAAACCTGAATAAATCTCTTGATAGTTTGTCGGCAAATTTAATGCAAATTGATCAAAGCAGTACTGAAATTGGCATATCATCGCGAGAAGTTTCTGATGCAGCAAGTGCATTGGCGACACGTACAGAAAACTCGGCAGCAACTCTTGAAGAAACAGCTGCGTCGATAAAAGAGCTATCTGCGTTGGTTAATTCAACAGCAAAAGCTGCCGCCAAAACAAATAAAGAAGCCTTAACTATTCAAGAAGAAGCAGAAAAAAGTAATGGCGTTGTTGATGACACAGTTGCTGCGATGCGCGCAATTCAGACATCTTCTATGGAAATCCGGCAAACTATTAAGCTGATTGATGATATAACTTTTCAAACCAATCTTTTGGCCCTAAACGCAGGTGTTGAAGCAGCACGTGCTGGCGAAGCGGGGCGTGGGTTTGCTGTAGTTGCCTCAGAAGTCCGAGCGTTGGCAGCCAAATCATCTGAAGCCGCGAGTGAAATTTCCAGTTTGATTAGTAATAGTGTTAAGCAAGTTGAAACCGGAGTTGATCTGGTTGACCAAACTGGATTGGCTTTGAAATCCATTTCAGCGGGCGTTTCAGGGATTACCAGCCGTATCAGTGAAATCTCTAATTCGGCGTCTGTGCAGTCAAATACTATTTCAGAGATTAATACTGCAACTGCGCAATTGGATCAGGTGACACAGCAGAATGCGGCAATGTTTGAGGAAACCACAGCAACCAGTATGTCGTTACGTAGCGAAGCCGAAAATCTAGTAGCAATTATATCAAGCTTTACATTTACCGTCTCTACA
>CAYYXZ010000015.1:0-3734 GCA_964475715.1 uncultured Marinosulfonomonas sp.
CATACTTGACGCCAGAGGCGCCATGTTAAACCATACGTAGAAGGTGAGAAAGAACGCAATCCATGTTAGATGGAGCGCCCTGATCTCTGGGTTCCGGACGTGGAACAGATCCTTAACTCTCATAATGCACCTATTATTCTAATTATTAACCCGACGCTTTGAGGCGTGGTTATTGTTGCAATGTGCAGGGACGACTTGAAAATAGCCAGCCTCCTGTGAGGTCATGCCAGCGCTGAAAGTAGCTGCAAGCGCTCTTATGTTATCGAAATAGCCAGTGGCCATCTGCAATATGCGCGCATAGGACACCCCCCCCCTTTTATCCGTATGGTTTTGTGGTTTTTTTTGTATTTCCATAGTCCGTCCCCTACTAGGTTTTAGAAAAGCGCGATTCCAAAATTAAATCAAAACGCACAGATATCCTATAATCTGATGCGCCTCTTGCTTGCCTTAATGAACAGGAAAACAGGGCGACGAAGTTTGACATAGGTCAATAAATCAAAATTTATCCTTTTAAATAAGGCCTTACAGATATTTATCATGCATGGCAGAAGCATACCGCAATGACCTTCCAACATTTCTCAAATCAGCCCTTGACAAATACCCCGTAATGCAATTGATATATGTCAATTGTATAGCCAGCGAGTTCTAAAATGCGTGTTAGCGACATACCAAAGATTCGAAGCCTAATGCTGTTTAAAGACATGGCAGAAGACAGCTTTTCTGCGCTGGTCCGCGGGGCATATATGCAGGATTTCCCGCCTCAGGTTGATCTGATTATTGAGGGTGATCGTTGCGATTTTTTACATATTGTCATCGATGGAAGTGTCGAGTTATTCGCCGAATGGAACGACCGTGAAACCGCATTAACCATTTTACGCTCCGGCTCTACATTTATTCTGGCCGCAGCTATCCGCGATGCACCAAACCTGATGTCCGCACGGACACTTGAAAAAACCCGCGTGATCATGCTTCCGGCGGAAGATGTGCGCGCCGTATTTCAAAAAGACCCCAAATTTGCCCGTGCCGTGGTGATGGAGCTGGCCTATTGTTATCGTGGCGTTGTCAAAGGCGTCAAAGGCCTGAAATTGCGCACATCAATAGAGCGTTTGGCGAATTACTTGTTGAAATGGCAGAAAAAAACCGGCGGCTCAAACACCTTTACGCTGGGCATTGAAAAACGTCGGCTGGCCTCGATTTTAGGAATGACACCTGAAAACCTGTCGCGTGCCATCAAAACCTTGCGCCCTTACGGGGTGGAAATCGACGGCAAAAATGTTACAATCACCAATGCGGATGATCTAAACAAACTGGCCAAACCAACCCCGCTTATTGATGACCCCAGAAGCTGATTATTGGCAATTTATCATTTTGACGGCGCTGTTTCCTCGATGGAATAGCCAAAACTGCGCACCGTGCGGATAATCTGCGTGCAACCGGCACTATTTAAGGCCCGGCGCAGACGGCCAATATGCACATCCACCGTGCGGGTTTCCAATATCGCCGAAATCCCCCAAACCATATCAAGCAGCTGATCACGCGAAAACACCCGCCCGGGGCTTTGCATCAAAGTGACAAGCAGGCGAAATTCAACCGGTCCCAGCTTAACCGGGGTTTCATCGTAAAGAACCTTGTGCTTTCTCATATCGATCTCGATGCCCGCAACCAACAGTTTATGCTCAACCACGCTGGCTCTGGGGCGACGCAGCGCGCTTCTGATGCGGGCGACAAGCTCTTTGATCGAATACGGTTTGGTTATGTAATCATCGGCGCCAATATCCAGCCCGCGCACCTTGTCGCGCTCTTCAGAGCGGGCCGTTAGCATGATGATCGGTATTTCGCGGGTCACCTCGGTACGGCGCAACCGGCGGCAAATTTCAATGCCGGTCAAATTTGGCAGCATCCAATCTAACAAAATCAGATCCGGTGGATCCTCAATCGCGGCCCGCACGCCACATTCTCCATCCATTTCAACCCGCACATCATAGCCTTCCGGCTTTAGGTTGAACTTCAAAATCTCAACCTGCGAAGGCTCATCCTCGATTATAAGAATTTTTGGCGATATGGCGTTCACAATAAATCCAGTCCTGATTAGGCCTTGGCAGCGCATTGCCGTTATTTCATAAAGCAAAACCAGAATTATGACAGCAGTGTAACAGTTTTATGATTGCCGGTTATTTTTTGCGATCGGCAGGTAAACTGTAAATACAGACCCCTCGCCCAAAGTGCTTTCAATCAGCAGTTTTCCACGATGACGCACCAACACATGTTTTACAATCGCAAGACCCAAACCAGTGCCGCCCAAATTGCACGACCGGCTTTTATCAACCCGGTAAAACCGCTGGGTCAGGCGCGGAATTTCTTTGGCGGCAATACCTTCTCCATCATCAGAAACCGCAATACAAATTGCATCACGCCCCAAAGGGTTTTCATCATAAACAGCACTTACCGATAACCTGACCTGACCTTTTTCACGGCTGTAACTGATTGCATTTTCAAGCAAATTAATCAGCACCCGAACCAGATCATCCTGGCGGCCCATAACGGCAGGTAGGTCCATTTCAAGATCAACCAGCAAGGTTTTTCCAACCTTGGCCGCCACCGAATTCACGGATTCCACGGCCTGAAATACCACCATCTTGAGCAACACCTCTTTTTTCAGCACCCGGCGCTCTTTGGCCTCAACCTGCGATAACGACAACAAATCCGTGACCAGATTTTTCATCCTTGTGACTTCTTTGGCCATCATCCCCAGAAATTTTTCACGCACGGCCACATCATCAATCGCCGGCCCTTGCAAGGTTTCGACAAACCCCGAAATCGCCGTTAAGGGCGAGCGGATTTCATGGCTGACATTTGCAACAAATCCAGTGCGCATCGATTTGACATCTTTTTGAATCGATTCATCTTGGAATGTCAGCAATAATATCCGGGATCCGGCCAAGTCGCCGATGTCCAGAATAGTCACCGAATAATCCCGGCGAAACCCATTTTTGGCTTTGATATTTGTGCTTCCGCGCCCCGTCAGAGCATCACCCAGGAAATCTTGCAGCCCCGCTGCCTTTGCCAAAAAACCCTTAAAACCATCCGCATTATCAAGTTCCGGAAATTCCTCAACGGCCGCAATATTGGCCGCAGCCAGCGACAAATCCGTTTTAACCGCAATCACAGGCACCGAAATGCCGTCAATTATCTGCTTGATGACATCCATCGGCTTTACCTCGGGTCAGGCGATTTACTTTCTATGAAACAAATTCCCCAGCAGCCCGCCAGCCAAACTGGCCAGCCCGACAGCAGGCAGATACATCAAAAATGCGTCCATCCGACCAATCTGCTCTAGCGGCACCAAACCAAAGCTGCTGGCAAACAGTAGATGGACGCCGACGGTAAAAACCGTGCCAAGCGGGATCCAAAACACAATTAAAGCCGGCGCTTTTAGCAAAAATCCGATAAACACATTCAAGCCGACAATCATGCCGAATGTTTTGACAACATTGATAAATATAGTGACAGTCAAGCCCACAGTCAATTTGGGGTCAATCGGGCGCAGGTCTGCACCGCCGCGGATCAGGGTGATGCCGATAGCAATCAAGAACAAAAGCAGGAGCAAAATACCAAAGGTTAAAGTTGTGCGGCTTTTGGTCATTTTTCTCACCTTGTCTTAATGTTTGCAACAATTACGCTCTGGCTAACGGCTGCCAACTCAGAGCGCAACCGGTTTTTACGACTGCAAAAAA
>CAYYXZ010000015.1:3834-14818 GCA_964475715.1 uncultured Marinosulfonomonas sp.
GCTATTGTAGCTATCGTTCAATTTACGACGCATCCAGGTTGCCGAAATATAGGGGGTGAAATTGCTATTGCCGATATTATGTTCGCCATACAGCTCAAACCCAAAGGTTTTGGCCCTGTTTACATTTACATGCATTAGATCGGTTGCCCCAGCACCAGGGCGGGTATCAGGCGCTCTGGCAATAAAGTTCTTAGCCTCACTGTAAAACAGGGTCGCATCGACAACCGTTGCACCGTTATCAAACCGTGCGCCAAATTCAGCTGTGGTTGAACTTTCCGGCAGCAAATTTGGATTGCCGTTAATAGTTTGCCTGGTTCTTGTCGTTATAAACATCTGAGTCAGATTTGGATAAGTATAACCCTGATTAAGACTAAAGCGCAGCGCCATCTGCTCGCTTGGTTTCCAGACCAGTGCGGCAGAACCCAGCATCCGGCTATCAGAATTTGTGGTCATCGGGCTGTGATTGCTAAATTCAATTGCCGCATCAACCCTATAAAAACGCGCCCCAACAATGGCCGTCAGCGTGTCGCTTATATCCGCTTCGTGCAGGGCATAAACCGAGAATGTTTCGATTCTGGCCTTGTCATGCGTAAATGCCCCACGGCTGGTTTTGAAAGTGTCGATAAAATCGTTTTCATATTCCAGACCAATTTTGGTGCGATGTCCTTGGACGAACTCCAGAACGGCATCCGCACTGAACCCATAGGTGATTGCTTCATCTGAACTGGTGCTTCCGAACGGGCTGCGAAATTCGCGGTCAACTGTCTGATAATAGGTGCTGGCAGTCAGTTTGCTCATCCACGGTGTCAGATCTGTGCCCTCGTAATAAAACCCGATCTTGGTCAAATCACGCTTTGGCAGCGAGACGAATATACCGGGCATGCCAAAAGATACATTGGTTGACATATCCAGATCTTGCAGTTTCAAGGCAAAATAGTTGTTGCCAACATTATAGCCAAAATGTGCCGAGAGGTTGCGATTCTGAAAATCGGACGGCGACCATGGCCCGGTCGGCGTTTGGACATCATCCAGATCCGTCTTGCCATAACTCAGGCGGTAATCAAAATCACCCACTTTACCATACACAGACAAGTTGGCCCTATAGCCTTTGGTGCCCGAAAAATAACCAAAAGACAAACTGCCACCGAACGGCTTATCGCCGCCACCCTTGGTGATAATATTTACAACGCCGCCAATTGCCCTACTGCCGCTAACAACGGACGCCGAGCCACGAACAACTTCAATACGCTCGATCGTAGACACATCAACCAGAAGCGGCGTGCCCAGACCCATACCGTTGTGATCGGTCAGCGCCTGACCATCAATCTTGACCAAAACACGGCTACCCCCATCACCACGAATGATAATTCGCTCAAAGCCACCCTCGTTAATTCGCAAACCGGGAACCGCGCGCAGCAAATCCCCAATAGTCTGCGGTGCCATGCGCTTTATGTCTTCTGCATCAATCACCGTCACCGACGCCGGGCTATCCATCACCGTGGTTTCAAGCCCGCTGCCAAACAGGGTAATTTCTCCCAGATCAAGCCACGGATCATTTTCTTGCGCGGCCGCAGTCGTGCTTGCGCCCAGACCGGCAATCAATGCCACGACCGAAGCCGAAGCAAACCCTACGTTATATTTTGTCATTCCTATCACCCCATGATATTTTTCATTATTTGCATTTAGCAACAAAACATCTTCAAAACCCTCCGAGTGGTGGCATGAAAACGATGCTGCGAAACCTAGCAAATAGCTGGGGTAAGCAAGCTGCCCGAAATTAGGGGCAGTTGATTCTTGGCATAGCAGCTAGCAAATATTGCGCACTTGATCTATATCAAATCATTAAAATTTTATGGCTGCGGCAATTTGACCGGCTAAATAAACCGTTTACAAACCGTTTGAAAATTCAGGCAGCGTTAATAAACATCCCGCAGGTAACGTTTTTCCCGCTTCAACGTTTTCACGTATTCTTCTGCGTTTTCAACAGACATACCACCCTCAAGCTGGATGATTTCTGTCAGCGCAGCATCAACATCACGCGCCATTCGCAGCGCATCACCGCAAACATAAAAATGCCCGCCATCCTGCAACCAGCCAAACAGCGCCTTGCCGTTTTGGCGCATCCGGTCCTGCACATAAACCTTTTCGGCCTGATCGCGTGAAAAGGCCAGATCAAGCCGGTTCAGCAGACCCGATTTGCTCATCTCGCCAATTTCGGCCGCATAAATAAAATCGCTTTCGCGGTGCTGATCGCCAAAAAACAACCAGTTCTTGCCTTTAGAGCCACGCGCCTGACGTTCCTCCAGAAACGCCCGAAACGGCGCAATTCCGGTGCCCGGCCCAACCATAATCATCGGCGCATCATCATCGGCGGGCACCCGAAAGGATTTATTCGGTGTCATGAAAATACCGGCCTCTTGGCCCACAACCGCCTGATCGGATAAAAACGTCGAACAAACCCCCAAATGCGGTCGCCTGTCATAAGCCCAGCGCACAGCCGCAACGGTCAGATGCACCTCGCCTTCATGCGCCTTGGGACTTGAGGAAATCGAATAAGCCCGATGTTGCAGCGGTTTTAACCAGCCCAGCAGCTCCTCGGGATCAATCGCCAGATCGGGTTTTAAATTCAGCAAATCCAGCAAATCGCGACCCCAAAGGAAACTTTCCAGCGCCTCCTTGTCGCCATTGCTTAGAATGCGGATCAATTCCTCATGGCCGGATTTATCGGCAATCGTACTGATCAAACCCTTTGGCGGCGTCATGATTTCAAACTTATGCGTCAAAATTTCGCCCAGCGGCGCATCATGGCCCTTCACAGCCGTATCAAACCCTGCGTTCACCCGCTTTAGCACCAAATTAACCAGACCGGAATTATTCACCGGCATCACACCCATGGCATCACCGGCCTCATATTGCAGTCCGCTATCGGCCAAATCAAAGGCGATATGGCGGATTTCCTTGGCCGATTTAGGGCCGGATAAACAATGGTTATCAACCACTTTTGACATATACGGATTTTTGCGCGTCCAGCCGGATTTGGCCGGCTTTTTAGGGGTGGGCAAGGCCGCAACATCCAGATCATCATCCGAAATTAACGGCAAGGTCGAGGCAACCCATTCGCTGGCCATATCTTCAAAATCCACATCGCAATCCACACGGGCAGACAGGCGCGTTGCCCCCAATTGCTCAAAGCGTGTATCCAGCAATTTTCCGGCCTGACAAAACTGATCATAGCCAGTATCGCCCAGCGCCAAAACGCCGTATTTCAAACCCTCAAGCCGCGGGGCCGAAGTGGCCGACAGTGCCTCCCAAAACAGCTCGGCATTGTCGGGCATTTCACCCTCGCCATAGGTTGAAATCACAATGATCAGCTGCTTCATCGCCGACAACTGCTCCATTTCAATGGCATCCAACTCACTGACCACAGGCGCAAAACCGATGGATTTGGCCATCTCGGCGGCCTCTTCTGCCACCGCTTCGGCATTGCCGGTCTGGGTGCCGTAAAGAATATCCAGCGTCGGCGCCGAGCCGTTATCCTCGCCGGTATCGCGGGCCTGAACACCGGCCAGATAGCCCGACAACCAAGCGCGCTGACTGTCGGAAAACGGAGCCTCTTCTGAAATATACGGTGTGATCATGACGCGCTCCTTTGGGCTGCCGCGATATCGGGCAGGGCACTTTTGGCGAACAATTCTTCAAAGCTGGGAATGTGGCCCAACTGCTCGCGGTTTTTGCGACTTTGAAATAATATCCAGCCATAAGTGCCGGGGCTGTCCATCGACAGGATGTTGCGCAAACTTAGCGAACGCTTGAAATCATTCAGCCGTTTGGTGGCAACCAACGTCGCCAGCCCCGCGTCATCGTAATCGGCAATCGCGGCGCGGGCGTGTTTGGCCAGCTGGCTCATCAAGGCAAAATCTTCGGTCAGAATTAGATTTCGAGTGATTTTTTGCACCTTGGCATCACTGGAATTTGCACCGGTGCGTTTGCCGGCAATCCGCTGTGCGGTCTCCAAAACCGTCCAGCTATTGAGCAATTTATACATTTCCTCGGTATCGGTTTCGCCCATATTCGGCACGATACCCTGTTGCACCGGAATGCCGGTTTTCCAGGCCTTTTTCATCTTTGTAATCTGGTGGGTCGAAAGCGCGGTTGCCAATTCCTCGATCAAATCCTTGCGGGATTTGGCGGCCAAAATCGCATCGGAATCCTGATACTGCAACAAAGCCCGCGGCATGATATAGAAAAAATGCCCGCGCTCTTTTTCCCAATTATCCAACAGCTGCGCCGCCTTGGCCGAATTGGTCGCCTCAAGATGCCACTCCAGCATTTGATGCACGGCTGCTGCGTGCAAATCGGCATGATCGCTGCCATCGCCCAATGAACCTGTGAACACGGAATCCTTGGAAATCGACTGCTCAAGCATCCCTTCTGGGTCATATTGATAGGCAAAACCACCCGACATTCCGTTGCCGAAACCTTTGGCAAAACCGCCGATATTCAGCACCGCACCGTTGGTCATATATTCCGCGCAGAAATCGCCCACACCCTCGACAACCACAGTCGCGCCGGAATTTCGCACCGCAAACCGATCACCCGCCTGACCCTCGATAAACGTGCGCCCGCCGGTTGCGCCAAACAGCGCAAAATTGCCAATCAGCACATTTTCACCAGCACCCTTGCCGCCACCTTTGGGCGCTTTAACAATAATTTCACCGCCACAAGCCCCCTTGCCAACGCCATCATTACAAGTGCCGGTGTGCTCTAGCATCATGCCGTCATTGCACCACGCACCAAAGCTTTGGCCAGCCGATCCATGCGTTGCCACCCTGATCGAGCGCGGCCCAAAGAAATGGCGGCCCTGCATATCGGTCATCACCGCAGGCAGCGCGCCGGCATCGGCCAATTCGTGGTTCAGCATCCGCTCAATATCCAGCGACAATTGCCCGCCAACGGTTTTATCGCGGTTGTTCAAACTGTGATTGCCGCCAAACTCAAAACACGCGCGCTTGCCCTCGACCAACGCGGCACGCACCATATCGATCAGATTATCATCAAAGCCGAAATCACGCTCTAGATAGACCGGATTTTCAACCTTGATTTCGGGCACGTTTGTGAGCATCTGGCGCATGTTCAACTGACCAACCGAAGACGGATGATCCAGCAAATGCAACAAATCGGCCCGACCACGGGATTCGTCCAGACTGCGCAAACCCAGACGCGACAAAACCTCGCGCACCTCATGGGCCAAGTTTAGCAAATATTGCGCCAACGCGCGCGGATCGCCATCAAATACCTCGGGGTTGGTGGTTAAACCGGCGGGGCATTTCACGTTGCAATTTTTGGCCATCACGCATTTCAGCATCATCAACGCCGTGGTGCCAAATTCAAAACTATCGGCCCCCATCAAGGACGCCTTGACCACGTCCGAGCCGGTCTGAAACGCGCCCGAGCCACGCAAAATCACCTTGGCGCGCAAACCCGTGGCGCAAAGTGCCTGATGCACCTCGGCGATACCCAATTCCGCCGCGCGGCCGGTGTATTTTAGCGACGTCACCGCCGCCGCACCCGTGCCGCCGGTGTTGCCGGCCACGTTGATCACGTCAGCGCCGGCCTTGGCCACGCCAACCGCAATGGTGCCGATACCTTCCGAACTAACCAGCTTCACCACCACCTGAACGCGGGCGGCTTTGGCGTCGTGAATCAGCTGGGCCAGATCCTCGATTGAATAGGTGTCATGATGCGGCGGCGGCGAAATCAGCTCGACCCCCGGCGTGCCACCACGCGCGGCGGCAATTTCAACCGTAACCTTGGCGGCAGGCAGCTGGCCACCCTCGCCCGGCTTGGCACCTTGGCCGATTTTAATCTCGATCTGCTCAAGGTTGGGATCGGATAAATACCCCGCCCAAACCCCGAACCGACCCGAGGCAAACTGCTTGATCTTTGAAGCCCTGATCGTGCCGTATCGCGTGATATGTTCGCCGCCCTCGCCAGAGTTTGACATCGCGCCCGCCATGTTGGTGCCATGCGCCACCATTTCATGCGCCGCCGCCACCAACGCGCCGTGGCTCATCGCGCCAGACGCCAAACGCGCAGTGATTTCGCTGGCCGGTTGCACGTCTTTTAAGGCCACCGGATCAGCGCAAGGCACGATGCGCGACAAATAATCCTGCGCCGAGCCGACCGCTTGCAAATGCAGCGCCCCACCTTCCAGCCAATGGCCGGTGATGTTTTTTCTGAACCGTTCAACCAGCGTCTGCGACACGGCATCCAAACGCCCGATATCGCCCGCATTTGGGCCGGTTAGGGTGATCTTGTATTGCCCATCAGAAATCGTTTCGCAAAGAATGCCGCGGATAACAAAATTACGGTTTCCGGCCCGGTTGAACAGCATCATTTCGCGCTTGATATCGGCAACCCTGGTCAACTTGCTGATGTCGGCAGGAAAGGCCAGAACGTCACGCAAAGCGGCGGGGCGATTGTGGCGTTCCTTGGCCATCATCCGGCTAAAGGCGCGATAACCTGGGGTGATTTTAAAGCCGTCAATCTGCGCCTTGGTCAGCTTTTCAAAACTGGTGTTAACATAGCCGGTATCATCAATTCCAAACGCATCATCCATCTGGCGCAGGGTCAATAAACGGAACGGATCAATCTCGCCATCCGCCGCCGTGTCGGTGTATTTGATCGGCTCCTCGGTCATATCGACAAACCCGCGCACAGCCGTCAGACCATAAGAATGCCCGGCCCCGCCAGCGCGCTCTTTGAACAAGCCCAGCATTGGCACATCATCATCACCTGCAACCTGAATCGCGCGCTCATGCCAGTTGGCAATCGATTGGGCGATGGTGTCAAACTGCACGCCACCCACCGGAGATTTCATGTTGGGGAAATATTTTCTGAACACAGAATCGTCGGTATCCAGAAAGTTCGGCTCGAAAAATTCACCGCCGGAATAGCTTTCGATCGTGCAAAGCCCAACCTTGCCCATGGTTTTCATCAGCGATTTCTCAGCCGCTTTGGCAAATTTAAAAAAGGCTTCGCTTGCCTGCTCGCCATATTTTTCTTCGGCCCGCATCCGCACACCCAGCGGATAAACCGCCGCGCCGCCAAAGCCCAGCGCGCAAGCGATATGGTGCGCCGATGAAATTTGACCGCTTTCAATCACCAGCGAAACCCGCAGGCGCAAACCTTCTTCGATCAGGCGCTGGTTGATGGCGGAAACCGTTAAAATCATCGGCAGCGCTGCCTTGGTTTTGCTGATGTGGCGATCGGTAATAATTGCAATTCCGCCGGTTTTGCGCGCAAATTCCACCACCTTGTTGCCCAGCGCATCAATGGCATTTGTCAGCGCTTTTTCATTAGCTTTTTGAGCGGCTTTTTTAGCGGTTTTTGCATCGCCATAAACCGGCACATAAAGCATATCAAAACGGGCCCAAGGTGTATTTTTCTGGGCTTTGATCCGCAGAATTTCAGCCATTTTCAGAATTGGCGAATTGACCACGATTTGCGGCGATCCGGTGGGGCCGCCATGGGGTTTTTCGCCCAAGGCAACCCGCAAGGTCATGCCCTCGGATTCGCGAATTGAATCCAGCGGAGGGTTTGTCACCTGTGCAAAACGCTGGGAAAAGTATTTGGCAATGCCGCCCTCGGTATCAGATAACGCATTGATCGCGTTGCCATAACCCATTGCCGAAATTTTCTCCATTCCGGTGGCCAGCATCGGGTCCATCAAAAACCGGAAACTTTCCTGATTATGGGTGTAGCCGACATAACGCGCGGTCCTGCTCAAATCGCCTTCATAACGGCTGGCGGCCACTCTTGGGTCTTTGTCGGCATCGGGCAAATCGTCAATATTCACCTGTGCCTCGGCCAGCAACGCCTTGTAATCGCGCGCGGCCGCCATGATTTCCAACGCTTCTTCGGTTTCAAAGATGCGCTTTTGTTCGTGGTCATAAAACAACATGCCACCGGCCTCGATCCGGCCACGTTTTATCACGCTTTCAGGCGGGAAATAAATCTGCCCGGCCTCTGACATCACCGATAAATAAATATCGGTTTCAGTGCTGCGCAACGGACGTAAACCCAAACGGTCAAGACGCGCGCCGATAACCGTGCCATTGCCAAAAATCACCGCAGCAGGGCCGTCATTTTTCTCCTCGTAAAGCGAGAAAAATTCAAACATCGCGCGCACTTCTGGCGAAATGCGATCATCGTTTTCCCAAGCAGGCGGCATCATCGAAACCACCGCCGTCACCAGATCCAGATCATCCTGATAAACCCGCGCATTCAACGTCTGATCCAGCCGGCAACTGTCGGATTGACCTTTGGGGCGAATAATCGCGCTGCTTTTGGCCATGGCCACCGCGGCCTCGGACAAACGGTTCTTTTTATCGGTGTTCAACTCGCCATTATGGGCCATAAGCCGGAAGGGTTGCGCCATCGTCGGATGCGGGTCGGTGTTGGTGGAAAAACGGGTGTGGAAATACATCGTGTGCACGCCATGACCGGAATCATTCAAATCACAAAAATAGGGCACAATTTCCCACGAATTAAGCCGCCCTTTCAGCACCTGCATATGCGCCGATAACGATAGCGGATAAAGTCCGGCAAGGGCGGGCGTGGTATAGGCCACAGCCTCGATATCCAGCAAGGTTTGGTGGATCAACTTGTCCAGCGCCGCACCTTGGATGCCGTCGGCAGAGACAAAAATCCACTGCCGGATTGGCAGCTGCAACTTAATACCGCGCGCACCGATTATGTCATTATCCACCGGCACGTCACGCCGTAGCAAAACATCCAGACCGGCCTTTGAAAAACAAGCCTCGACCAGCTTATCGGCCACCTCATGCTGGCCCTGATCATCGGGCAGAAAAAAGTTGCCAACACCAAACGCCCCTGCCTGCAAATCCTTGCCTACCAGCTTGCTGAAAAACTTCAGCGACAGATCAACCGACACACCGGCACCATCGCCAACACCTTCGGCCGACATCCCGCCACGATGCGGAACCGCGCATAATGCCTCGTGGCCTTTTTCCAGCAGGTCGTGGGTTTGCACGCCATCTTTGCGGGTCAAAAACCCGACGCCACAGGCACTATGTTCAAGGATCGGATCATAAAGACCGGTTGTGTTTAGCTTCCGCACTGGTTGCACACCTTTTTCCATGGCCAAAAAATTTCCCGAGGCCAAATTTCTGGGCTGGCGCACCGGAGCAGACATTGGTCGTGTCCAGAGAGCCATGAAGATTTAGATCAGCTAAAACCCGAAACTTGCCGAATTATTGCTGGGCCAGTCTTTTTATTGCTGGGCCAGTCTTTTTATGCGAATGATTGGCTAAAATCAAGCCCTGCGCAAACCCGCCCCGACGTCATTTCTTATTTGCCAAAACCGGCGCCGATTTATCCAGCGCAAGTTCGGCATCAGAAAATTTCCAAGGGCCACGCAGGCCGGGAATGCCTTCGGGCTTAATTACCAAACCGCGGTGAATAATTTGCGGATCCGTCAGCGCCTGCTCAACCGAATTGACCGGCCCCGCCGGCACGATCGCCGCTTCGCAGGCTGCCAGCAAATCCGCCGAAGTCCGGTTTGCGAATGCCGCTTCGATGATTTTGGTTAGCTCGGCTGTATTCAGCACTCTTTCGTGGTTGCTGATAAACCGCGAATCTTGGGCCAAATCGGGCTGGCTGATCACCTTGCAAAACCTGCCGAACTGCCCGTCATTTCCCACCGCAATAATGATATGCCCGTCCTTGGTCGGCAACAGCTGATAGGGCGCAATATTGGGGTGCGCATTGCCGCGCCGCGAAGGGCTGTTACCGGTGGCCAGATAATTCATCGCCTGATTGGCCAGCATCGTTGCGGCGCAATCCAGCAGCGACATATCAATATGCTGGCCCTTGCCGGTTTTGTGGCGTTGCTCGACCGCCGCCAAAATGCCGATGGTGCCATAAAGACCGGTGACAATATCCGTCACAGCCACACCCACTTTTTGCGGCGCACCATCTGCCTCGCCGGTGATCGACATCAAACCCGACATGCCCTGCAATAAAAAATCATACCCCGCGCGGCTGGCGTATGGCCCATCCTGACCAAATCCGGTAATCGAGCAATAAATCAATCGCGGGTTCAATTTGTGCAAACTGTCATAATCCAGCCCGTATTTTTGCAAGCCCCCGACCTTGAAATTCTCAATCAGAATATCGGCATCCATCACCAGATCACGCACGGTTTTCTGCCCCTCGGGCGTGCGAAAATCCGCCACAACCGAGCTTTTGCCCCGGTTCACCGCATAAAAATAAGCCGCCGATTTATCGCCATCGCGCTCGATATATGGCGGGCCCCATTTGCGAGTATCATCGCCTTGGGGGGCTTCGACCTTGGTCACCTCGGCCCCTAAATCTGCCAAAGACTGACCAATCAACGGACCGGCAAGAATGCGGGCCAGCTCAACAACTTTTAGATCTTCAAGTGGTTTCATAATTGATCCTGACGCTGGTTTGGTTTTGCGGTTTGCAAATAAATTCGACAGACGGCTGCCCCAATATTACAAAAACGGTGTGGCTTGCGGCTTTTGCTATCATTACCCAATATATTGCGCAATACTCTGGCAGAATCAAAGCTTCTGAGCGGATAGTATTCACGTCCAGCGCATAAAGGAACCTGCAAAATGACCCGCAAACTTGACCCGCAAAGCCGACCTGAATTATCCGGTTTCAACTGGGATGACGCCTTGTTGCTGGATGACCAACTAACGGGCCAAGAGCGCATGATCCGCGATTCTGCCAGATCCTATGCGCAGGAAAAATTACAACCGCGCATCACCAAAGCCTTTGCAAATGAAACCACCGACCCCGAAATTTTCCGCGAAATGGGCCAGATGGGCCTGCTGGGCGTCACCACCGCGCAAGAATACGGCGGCATTGATGCGGGTTATGTGGCCTATGGTCTGGTGGCGCGCGAAATCGAGCGCGTCGACAGCGGTTATCG
>CAYYXZ010000016.1:0-4481 GCA_964475715.1 uncultured Marinosulfonomonas sp.
TCCAATGGCGAAATGAATGGATACAAATTGCTGCCAAACTTAACTGTACGCTTTCAAATCATCGCCTGTTGCAATCTGATGCACATAGCGCGAAATGTTGCAGATATGATCGCCGATACGTTCAAAATTGCGCGAAATCAGGGTGAGATGGATAAGGCATTCTGCATTCTGCGACGTTTTTCCCAGCGCTTCGATAACATTCTGCACAAGCTGTTTGTTAAGTGCATCCACGTCATCATCGCGCTCTCTGACCTTGGCCGCCAGCTCCAAATCATCCTTTGTATAGGCAATCATCACATCCGCCAACATGTCCTGAACGATCACACTCATCTGGGAAATCAGCTCCATAATTGCGTCTTCGGGCGCGCTGGTGTCGATTATGCGGGCGCGCTTTGCGGTTGATTTGGCGTGATCTCCAATGCGTTCAAGTTCACCGGAAATACTGAACGGAGCAAGGGTTTTGCGCAGATCAAGCGCCATTGGCTGGCGGCGCACAATCAGAATTTCGGCGAGGTCATGAATGTCTTTGTTCAGCCCGTTTATAATGCGATCATACGAGGTAATACGCTCGACCTCATCCACGTCATAAGCCCCCAGAACGGCCGTTGCATCATTGACCTGAAGGCCAACAAGCCCGCCCATTTCAATAATGGTTAGTTTGATTTTATCAAGGTTTTTGTCAAATTTTTTGACGATATGTTCATGTGCCATGCTGCTATCCTAACCAATGCGTCCGGTGATATAATTTTGCGTGCGCTCATCTGTGGGATTGGTAAATATTGTTTTGGTTTCGCCAAATTCAACCAGTGTCCCAAGATGGAAAAACGCGGTTCGTTGCGAAATTCGGGCGGCCTGCTGCATTGAATGGGTGACGATGATAATGGTGTAATCCTTGCGCAGATTATCAATCAAATCCTCAACCACAGCCGTTGCAATCGGGTCAAGTGCCGAGCAAGGCTCGTCCATCAAAATCACCTTTGGCTCTACCGCAATCGCGCGCGCAATGCACAAGCGTTGCTGTTGGCCGCCCGACAAACTGTTGCCGGGTTGATCAAGCCGGTCGGCCACCTCACCCCACAGCCCGGCGTTTTTCAAACTCCATTCAACACGGTCCTGAAGTTCCGATTTCGAGCTGGTCATATTATGGATTTTTAGCCCGTAAGCTACATTTTCAAAGATTGATTTTGGAAACGGGTTTGGTTTTTGAAACACCATCCCGACTTGAGCGCGTAGGGCAACTACATCAACATTCGGCGCATAAATATCCTGACCGGCAATCGTAAGCGAGCCTTCTATGCGGCAATTCGGGATCAGGTCATTCATCCGGTTTATTGCGCGCAAAAACGTAGATTTACCACAGCCCGAAGGACCAATCAGCGCTGTCACTTTATTGGGAAATACATCCAGATCAACATCAATAATGGCCTGATTTTTATCGTAAAATATGTTGACACCACGTGCCATGATAATTGGATCTTCCATCATTAAAACCTTTTTTCAAGTTTACGGCGTAGCAGGATTGCGAACAAATTCATGGCCACCAGAAAGAACAGCAAAACAATAATCGCAGCGGCAGTTTTTTCAGTAAAGGCGCGCTCGGGGCTGTCGGCCCAAAGAAAAATCTGCACCGGCAGCGCGGTTGCCGGCTCCAGAATTGACTGAGGAATATCAACAATAAAAGCGACCATTCCGATCATCAGCAAAGGTGCGGTTTCGCCCAAAGCTTGCGCCATTCCAATGATTGCGCCCGTCAGCATTCCGGGCATTGCGACCGGAACGACATGGTGAAACACCGCCTGAACCGGGCTTGCCCCCAGCGCCAGCGCGCCTTCCTTGAATGATGGCGGCACGGCCTTTAGTGCGGCGCGCCCGGCGATGATAATTGTCGGCAGGGTCATCAACGCCAGAACCATGCCCCCGACAAGCGGCGAGGATCGCGGCATGCCGAAATAGCCCAGTAAAACCGCCAATCCCAACAGACCAAACACGATCGAGGGCACGGCGGCCAGATTGTTGATGTTCACCTCGATCAGATCAGACCAGCGGTTGGACGGCGCAAATTCTTCAAGGTAAATTGCCGCGCCCATGCCGATGGGAAAAGCCAGCAAAAAACAAATAAGCAGCGAATAGGCGGTGCCGACAAGCGCGCTCAGAATGCCGGCAAGTTCGGGTTCTCGGCTGTCGCCGCTGGTCAGGAAATCCCAGTTGATTACGAAACGCAAATGGCCCGCTTCTTGCAATTTATCGGCCCACGCCACTTGGTCATCTGAAAACCGGCGCTGGCGTTCAGGCAGGGTGGTATCGATTTTGCCGCTCAAGTATTGATCAAGATCATCTGACGCTGTGAACCACAGCGTTTGGGTGCTACCCAACAGATCAGGATTGTCCGCCACCTTTCTGGCAAGCTCAAAACTGGCCTCGGTGCTGATCAGATTATACAGACGTCTTTTGTCTTTGCGGCTGGTTGCATCGGGAAACATATCGCGCAAGCCAGATCTGACAATGCCTTGGTAACTGGCGCTGGCCGGATCTGCCGGATCAACGTTTTCGGCGCTTAAATCAACCTGAACGGCGATTTCGGCTTTGTGCACGGTGCCGGACGCATCCATCGCGATGGTGCCGATCATGAAGGCCAAAAATAACAGCGATATGGCGATGGCCGAGCGTCCGGCCCATTGAAACCGCTTTTCGGCACGATGGCGTTTTCGCAGTCCAAAACCGGCTTTTTTTGTAAGATCAATCATATTGTTCCTGATATTTCCGCACGATGTGCAAAGCGGCTATATTAATGCATAGCGTGATAATGAACAAAAACAGTCCAAGCGCGAAGGCCGACAGGGTTTTTGCGCTGTCAAATTCCTGATCGCCCTTCAAAAGAACTACGATTTGCACCGTGATTGTGGTCAGGGCATCCAGCGGGTTTAGCGATAGTTTCGCGGCCATACCGGCGGCCATCAAAACGATCATGGTTTCGCCAATCGCGCGCGAGACAGCCAGCAAAAGCGAACCTGAAATGCCGGGCAAGGCAGCCGGCAGAACCACCCTGCGGATAGTTTCCGAATGCGTTGCGCCCAAGCCCAAAGAAGCATCGCGCAAGGATTGGGGCACCGAATTAATCACATCATCCGACAGCGATGAAATTAACGGGACAATCATTATTCCCATCACAATCCCGGCCGCCAATACGCTTTCGGATGCGATTTCAAGCCCGAACTCGCCGCCCGTCATGCGGATAAACGGGGCCACTGTCAGGGCTGCAAAAAACCCGTAAACAACCGTTGGGATCCCGGCCAGAATTTCCAGCGACGGCTTGATCCAGCTACGCACCCGCTTTGACGAATATTCCGACAGATAAACAGCCGAGGCCAGACCAAGCGGGGTGGCGACAAGCATGGCAACCGTTGCGATCAACAAGGTTCCGTTGATCAGTGGAATAACCCCGAAACTGCCGTCTGCCCCGACCTGATCGGCACGAATGGCCGTTTGCGGGCTCCATTTCAAACCAAACAGAAAATCACGGATCGGAACCCGCTCAAAGAACTGGATGGTTTCAAAAACCAGCGAAAACACGATGCCGATGGTCACCAGTATCGCAACGCCCGCAGCGGCGGCAAGAAAAGCAATAACAATCCGGTCCAGCCATTTCGAGCGCACCGACGTTGTAATATTCAAGGGCAGATCTGCCATTTGTCTTTACTTTCACTTGGGGTCGGAACCAGCCAATCCTGCACCAATAATGCAGGACCAACTGACCTAGGTATAAAAAATGCTCTGGGCCACAAAAGGCAGCCCAGAGCGTGTGCTGCTACATTTCGAGCAGTTCAAGGTTATTAATTTTTTTCGACCAAATTTCACGTTTTTCCGCAGATAGCGGGATTAGGCCCTTGTCCACCAGATAGCCGTCTTCCCCCCAAGTATCTTCATGGGTGAATTCTGCTAAAAATTCCTCGATCCCGGGGATCAGTCCGATATGGGCTTTTTTCACATAAAAATACAGCGAACGTGCAATGGGGTAATTGCCTGAAACGATCTCTTCAAATTCGGGGGGCACACCGTTGATGATCGAGCCTTGCACAACGTCACTGTTTTGCTCAAGAAAGCCAAAGCCAAAGATGCCGAAAGCTACCGGGTTTGTCTGAAGTTTCTGCACGATCAGGTTGTCGTTTTCACCGGCTTGGATATAAACACCGTCCTCGCGGAATGTGTGGCACAGCGTTTTGTAAGCCGATTTATCTTGCTCCTCTAGCGCCTTGATCCAGTCAAAGGTTCGGCAGCCAGCCTCCATTGCCAGCTCATTAAACGCATCGCGCGTGCCGGATGTTGGTGGCGGGCCAAGCACTTCGATTTTAACGGCAGGCAAATCGGGGTTAACCTGATCCCATGTGGTGTGCGGGTTTGGCTTGGTTGTGCCCTCGCCGGTTGGAACTTCTTTGGCCAGTGCCAGAAAAATGTCGCGCAAGCTCAGGCTCATTTGCGGCGAG
>CAYYXZ010000016.1:4581-10432 GCA_964475715.1 uncultured Marinosulfonomonas sp.
CGAACAGACATTCATCGTCTCCTGTTGAAAATAAACGCGCATATTTACGCGCCCCCTGTTTTGCGCAGGAACGATACACCTTTATGACGGGCAGGTAACAGTTTTATGACATGTACGTTTTTTTTAAAAATCTACTAAATTGCTTGCTTAGCACTGAAAATCACGCTCATATCATCCAAGCCACTGAGAGCCGCGCCTGAAAAAGTGACCTGAATGTTATGAACAACAAAATCCAAGCCTTTCGCGGCGCAGATATTTTTGATGGATCGCAGTGGCATAAAGCTTCTGCGCTGCTGCTAAACGCGGGGATGATTCACGGCATTATTGCTGAAAACAACATACCGGAAGATTATGATATTGTTGATCTTGAAGGCGGGATATTATCGGCCGGTTTTGTTGATTTACAGGTAAATGGCGGCGGCGGTGTGCAGCTGAATACAGCCCGAACCATAGGCGATATTTGTAAAATTTGTGATGCGCACGCAAAATTTGGCACCACATATTTGTTGCCAACCCTGATCACCGACACGGCTGAAACCACCGCAAATATTGGCCGGATTGCCATGCAGGCCGTAGCAGAAAATCTGGCCGGAATGATCGGGTTGCATCTGGAAGGGCCGCATTTATCGGTGCCGCGAAAAGGCGCGCATGATCCTGCCTTGATTCGGTCCATGACAGATCGCGATTGTGATGATCTGGTGTCACTGGCCCAAAGCCTGCCCAGTTTGCTGTTAACGGTTGCGCCCGAAAATGTGACGGATCTGCAAATTAAAACCCTGACGAATGCAGGCGCAATAATTTCGCTGGGCCATAGCGATGCGGATTATAAAAGGGTTCAATCCGCCACCCAAGCCGGTGCCACAAACGTCACGCATCTGTTTAATGCAATGAGCCAGCTTAGCGGGCGCGCGCCGGGTCTGGTCGGGGGGGCGTTGAATCTGGGGCAATTATCGGCCGGATTAATTGCGGACGGTATTCATGTTAGCGTCGCCAGCATTCAAATTGCCTTGGCGGCCAAACGCGGGCCCGGCGAAATCCATCTTGTAACCGATGCGATGGCGACAATCGGCACCGATCTGAGTGAATTCAAGCTGGGATCCCGGCGTATTTTGCGGCAAAATTCACGGCTGACTTTAGAGGATGGAACATTGGCCGGCGCTGATCTGGATATGATGTCGGCTGTGCGTTTTATGGTGCAGAAAGTCGGGGTTGATTTGCAAGAGGCCCTGCGTATGGCATCATTATATCCGGCCCAATTGCTGGGAAGAAGCACCGAGTTTGGTCAGCTTATCAGGGGCGCTCGGGCAGGAATTGTGCATTTTGACAAAGAGCTGTTTGTCAGGAATGTGTGGCGAGATGGCATAAAACTGGCGTAAATTTATGAGCGTCTGAGACGATTTGCACGGCGCCCCGGCAGTGGGAATATTTTGGCCGCCGTCAGGTAGACAATGTATAAATCCAGCCCCAGCGATATGTTGCGCTGATATATCAGATCAAGTTTTGCTTTGCGTGGAATGCAGCGGCGCACATAAATGGATTCGGTTTCTTCAGCTGTTGTTGCCTGATCCAGCAGGCGGGTTTCATGGCTGTGATAGATGATGGTTGCAAGCCCAGTAAGGCCGGGGCGGCTTTGCAAAATCTGACCGTATAGTTCAGGGAACTGTTTGGTATAGCTTTGCAAAGGCGGGCGCGGGCCAACAAAACTGATGCTGCCGGTTATAATATTCAAAAGCTGCGGGCCTTCATCAAGCCGGTAGCGGCGCAAGAAACGGCCAAAATCGGTAATCCTGTGGGCCTTGTCCCCGCCTGAAACGCCTGTATTATTTTCGTTATCTTTTGGTTGGGACATGG
The DNA here is from genome assembly GCA_964475715.1 of uncultured Marinosulfonomonas sp. Classification (GTDB taxonomy): domain Bacteria; phylum Pseudomonadota; class Alphaproteobacteria; order Rhodobacterales; family Rhodobacteraceae; genus Profundibacter. The sequence goes on from CAYYXZ010000016.1 coordinate 6,433, forward strand.
TTCGGAATTTTATCAGCATAAATGATTTTTTCAGGCCGATCATTCGTTCGGATATATAAAAAATCGGGAGGTCATTTTTTATATATGCACGGATAACAACGGCCAGCATAAGTGGTGAAAAAAACAAGAACAGGATGATTGCGACGGCAATATCCACCAGCGGTTTTATGACATTTATATAAACGCGTTTCACAGCCCGGACCTTTCGAAATAGTGCCGGATTGTTTGGGCAACAATTTCAGCAGCGCTGCAATCTTTATTCCGTTTGCCAATGGTATTTTGCAAAACTCCGGTATTCAGCACAACTGTTTCTATGGCCTGCTTTGGCGCCGGCTGAAACCTGTAATCCAAATCTTTTGGCCGTTTTTCAATCCACGCATCAAGCAATGCATCCATCGTAACAGCGGGCTGGCTTGCAATATTGATAGCCTGTGCAAGCGGCGTGGTGCAATCGGCCAGCGCCAGCAAAACATGAAACAAACTTTCAGGTCCGATATACGAGCGCCTTGGGCCATTTCCCGACGCAAAACAATCAACCATAAATTTCAATGGTTTAGCGTCTGTGTTGTTGATTAATTGCCCCAAAAGAGCATCCGATCCGGCAACATTTCCAATGCGCAGCAGGCTTGCATTAATACCGTGCGGAGTGTTTTCACGCACCCAGTTTTCCATCCGGCCTTTGGATTTCCCGTAGGCATTTAGAGGGCTGATTTTAGCGGTTTCTTCAAAAGGCGGCTGGTCCGTTTCGGGGCGTCCGTAAATCGCGGCAGAGGACGCAAACATGATGCGGGCTGCTTTTGTTAGCGTGGCTGCGGCCATAATTTGTTTGGTCAGCCAGACATTGGAAATTTCCATAGATTCGGTCGATAAATTCGCGCCGGTTGGTGTCGCGCCTGCCAGATTTAGCACACAAACAGGCACTCCCACTGCCGCGTGTTCAATTGCGCTTGCCAATCTTGCAGCAGGCTTTGCGCCTGCATCCGGATCCCAATTGATCCAGCAGCCTGAGCCAGCCTGATTGTTATGCCTACACTGCCAGATAAATCTGTCGGACACACCGTTTCTGGCCGCCTGATGCCGCATAATACGGCCCAAGCGTCCCGTTGCCCCAATAACAACAATTTTACTTTTTATTATCCCTGTTTGCATCGCTTTATTATTCAACATTTTTCAGGTCCGGCAAAGACATCCTACATTTAAGTATTGTGATCTTCTACCAAATTTACGCCGCAAACGGGTCGTAAAACATGCGGTTTCGATGGGTCATAAAGTGCGCTGTCTTTAAAATCGCGCACATCTCCAAGCGCTGGGCCAACCAGAATTAATGCCGTGCGGGTAATCTTTTCTGCCCGCACCTTTTTACGGATGTCTTTTAAAGTGCCGCGCAAAATCATTTCGTCCGGCCAACCCACACGATAAGCAACGGCAACAGCACAATCCTCGCCGTAATGCGGTATCAGAATGCGCTCGATTTCGCGCATGTTACGAATGGCCAAATGAATTGCCAATGTCGCACCGGTGCGGGCGAAATTTTCAAGCGTTTCGCCTTTTGGCATCGAAGTGGATTGCATGGACATTCGGGTTAAAACGATGGATTGGGCAATTTCAGGGATGGTTAATTCTTGCCCCAATGCCGCCGCCGCCGCCGCATATGCCGGCACTCCGGGGATAATCTGATAGGGAATATTATCTGTGCGAAGGCGCCGGATTTGTTCGGCAATGGCACCGTATAGCGATGGATCGCCCGAATGCACCCGCGCAACGTCCTCGCCGCGCTGGTGTGCCGCCATTATTTCTGCGTGGGTTTCATCAAGCGTCATCGCAACAGTATCCAGCACACGCGCGCCGTCCGGGGCACCGGCAACAACCTCCGGCGGCACCAAAGATCCTGCAAACAGACAAAGCGGACAGGCGGCAATTAGACGCTGGGCTTTTAAGGTTAGCAATTCAGGATCACCGGGGCCTGCGACGATAAAATATACAGTCATGATAAGTCTCCGTCTACTTTTCGGGGGGCTGGCAAAGATTTAATTTTGTCAGAAGTTGGGCGGAGGTTAAAGGCCTTAAAGGCTTTGCGCCCTTTAAATTTCTCTGCAAATATATCTGCAAAATCCAAACATCAGAACCCGAGCATTTCAATCTAAACCCAATGCGTCACAAGCCGAGATTAAACATTTGTTCCTGCATTATTTTACACGCACTGGCAGAAAACAATAAAACGCGGCGTCGCAAAATTGATTTATGTTGATTTCCCCCTGTTTTCTCGCGCCTTGCTCGGCTAACAATCTTGCGAGAGCATAATTTTAATCCCCGAGCAGGGGAATAATTTAGGAGAAAACGCATATGAAGGTGCTAGTGCCAGTCAAACGCGTGATCGATTATAACGTGAAGGTTCGTGTCAAAGCGGACGGAACCGGTGTCGATCTTGCCAATGTTAAAATGTCGATGAACCCATTTGACGAAATTGCTGTTGAGGAGGCCATCCGTCTGCGTGAAGCAGGCAAGGTTGAAGAAGTTATCGCGGTTTCCATCGGTGTCAAACAATCGCAAGAAACCCTGCGCACGGCTTTGGCCATGGGTGCGGATCGTGCTATTTTGGTGGTCGCGACGGATGATGTGCATCAGGATATTGAGCCGCTGGCCGTTGCCAAAATTCTAAAGGCTGTGGTGGATGCGGAAAAACCTGATCTGGTTATGGCCGGAAAACAGGCGATTGATAACGACATGAACGCCACCGGCCAAATGCTGTCGGCATTGCTGGGCTGGTCGCAGGCCACTTTTGCCTCCGAGGTCGACATTGACGGCGATCATGCCATTGTGACCCGCGAAATTGATGGCGGTTTACAAACCATCAAGGTGAAAATGCCAACGATTATCACGGTTGATTTGCGCCTGAACGAGCCACGTTATGCGTCGCTGCCAAACATCATGAAAGCCAAAAGAAAGCCGCTGGATCAAAAAACAGCTGCCGATTATGGTGTCGATGTTAGCCCGCGTCTGGAAATTATTTCAACGAATGAGCCCGACGAGCGTGCCGCCGGTATCAAGGTTGCCGATGTGGCCGAGCTTGTTGCGAAACTAAAAGAAGCGGGGGCTGTATAATGGCTGTTTTATTATTGGCAGAGGTTGCGGGCGGCGAGTTATCCGTGGACGCAACCGCAAAAACCCTGACCGCCGCCAAGGCGCTGGGCGATGTTACGATTTTATGTGCCAGTGCCGGTTGCGGCGGGGCGGCCCAAGCGGCGGCCAAACTGGACGGAGTGGTTAAGGTTTTATGCGTCGATGACGCCGCCTATGGCCATGATCTGGCCGAACCGCTTGCCGATCTGATTGTGTCGCTGGCGCCAGATTACGACCACATTATTGCGCCGGCAACTTCGGGGGCGAAAAACGTGATGCCGCGGGTTGCGGCGCTGTTGGATGTGATGGTGATCTCGGATGTGTCCGCAATAATTGACGGTGATACATTTGCCCGTCCGGTTTACGCGGGCAATGCCATTCAAACGGTGAAATCCTCGGATAATAAAAAGGTTCTGACCATCCGCACCACCAGCTTTGATGCGGCGGGCGATGGCGGCTCTGCTGCGGTGCAAAGCATTTCGGCGGTTGCAAATTCCGGCCTGTCGCAATGGGTTGAAGACAAGGTTGCCCAAAGCGACCGCCCCGAGCTGACAAGTGCGGGTGTGGTTGTTTCTGGTGGTCGCGGTCTGGGCTCCGAAGATGATTTCCAGCTGATCGAAAAACTGGCCGATAAACTGGGCGGCGCTGTTGGTGCATCGCGTGCGGCGGTTGATTCCGGTTATGCGCCCAACGATTGGCAAGTTGGCCAAACCGGCAAAGTGGTCGCCCCCGAGCTTTATATCGCGGTCGGAATTTCCGGCGCGATCCAGCATTTGGCGGGTATGAAAGACAGTAAAATCATTGTGGCAATCAACAAAGACGAAGACGCCCCGATTTTTCAGGTCGCCGATTTTGGTCTTGTCGCCGATTTGTTCGAGGC
>CAYYXZ010000016.1:10532-14690 GCA_964475715.1 uncultured Marinosulfonomonas sp.
ATTACCGTTTTTGCGGCCTCATTGTGAGGGCTGCAATTATTACACCGATGGACACAATGGCGATAAGTATCGTTGCCAGCGCATTGATTTCCGGGCTAACGCCAAGCCGAACCTTGGAGAAAATCACCATCGGCAACGTCGTGGCGCCGGGGCCTGACACAAAGCTGGCGATCACCAGATCATCCAGCGACAAGGTGAAGGACAACAACCAGCCCGAAACCAGCGCCGGCGAAATGACCGGCAAGGTGATGTCAAAAAACAGCCGCACGGGGCGCGCGCCCAAATCCAGCGCGGCCTCCTCCAGAGTTTTGTCCATGCCGATCAGCCGCGATTGCACCACCACGGCGACGTAGGCCATGCAAAACGTGGTGTGGGCGATGATAATTGTGGTTATGCCGCGCCCCGAAGGCCAGCCGAATGTTGCCTCCATCGCCACAAATAACAACAACAAAGACAACCCGATAATCACATCAGGCAACACCAATGGCGCCGAAATCATCCCTCCCAGCAGGGTTTTGCCCCTGAAACGTGCAAACCGCACCAACACAAACGCTGCCAATGTTCCCAACACCAGCGCCAGCGAGGCACTGATAAAAGCGATTTTCAAACTGACCCATGCCGCCGCTAAAATCTGCGGATCATTCAGCAATTCAACATACCATTTGGTCGAAAACCCGCCCCAAACAGTTACCAGTTTGCTTTTGTTAAAACTGTAAAACACCAGCGAAATAATCGGCACATACAAAAAGGCAAAACCAAGCGTGGTGGCAATGATTAAAAACCATGAGCGTTGTTTCATACCCTTGCCTCGGCGTCATCACTGGCGATTTGTGCGTTGCGCAACAGCATGATCGGGATCAAAAGCAGCACCAACATGACAGTCGCCACAGCCGAGGCCATCGGCCAATCGCGGTTGCGAAAAAATTCATCCCACAGCACCCTGCCGATCATCAATGTGTCCGGCCCGCCCAGCAACGCCGGGATCACAAATTCACCGATCACGGGTATGAAAACCAGCATCGAGCCTGCGATAATACCGTTTATTGATAGCGGCAGGGTGATGCGAAAAAAACTGCTGGTCGGGCTGGCGCCAAGATCGGTCGAGGCCTCGATCAGTGATGGATCCTGTTTTACCAGTGTTGAAAATAACGGTAAAATCATGAAGGGCAGGTACGTGTAAACGATGCCGACATAGACTGAAAATGTGGTGTGCAACATGATAAGCGGTTCTGAAATAATGCCGGCAGACAGCAGTATGTGGTTCAAGATGCCGCTGGGTTTCAAGATGCCGATCCAAGCATAAACCCGCAATAAAAATGATGTCCAGAACGGCAGTATCACCAAAAGCAGCAAAATATTGCGCCGTCTGGCGGGGGATCGGGCGATGAAATAAGCCATCGGATAGGCGATCAGCAGCGCAAATATGGTCGAAAAAAAAGCAATCTTGATCGATGACCAATAGGCGGCAAAATACAAGTTATCTTCTAGCAAAAACATGTAGTTTGAAAAATTCAGCTTTAGCTGTAACGCCCCGTCAGACGACCACTGGATAAGTGAGGAATAAGGCGGGCGGGCGATAATGGCTTCGGAGAACGAAATTTTCAGCACCACCGCAAACGGGGTCAGAAAGAAAATTACCAGCCACCAAAACGGCACCCCGATCACAAAACTGCGGGCGCGCAGATTAATGCGCCGGTTCAGGCGTTGGCCCAAACCGGGTTTTGGGGCCTGATCGGCACGGGCATTCATTGAAACAAAACCACACCGGCATCATCGGCCCAAGTCAGGTAAACGATGTCATCCCAGCTGATGGTGCTATCCTCAAAACGCGACAGGTTTGGTCGGCTCATGCGCAACATCTGGCCGTTATCCAGCAGCACGCGGTAAACCGATTGATTGCCCAAATAGGCAATTTCATCCACCATGCCCTTAAGCACATTATGATCCTGATCCGGTTTACCCAGTGAAATCGTCATCTTTTCGGGCCGCACAGCAACCCATAATTTCTGGTTTTTCGTACAGCTAATCCCGTGCGAGAGCAGAATTTCACAGCCCGCGCTTTCACAGTTAATCCGCACATGGCTTTTGCTGTCGTCAATCACGCGCCCCTCAAACAAATTGACCGAGCCGATAAAATCAGCCACAAACCGGCTTTGCGGAAATTCGTAAATATCGCGCGGCTCGCCCACCTGTATCAATTTTCCCTGCTGCATCACGCCGATGCGGCTGGCCAATGTCATGGCTTCTTCTTGATCATGCGTCACCACAATGAATGTCACGCCCAGCTTTTCCTGAATGTTTATCAACTCAAACTGGGTTTCCGCACGCAGCTTTTTATCCAGCGCGCCCAATGGCTCGTCCAGCAATAACAGCTTGGGGCCTTTGATCAGAGATCTGGCAAGCGCAACGCGCTGTTGTTGACCGCCAGACAGCTGGTTTGGTTTGCGACGGCCTAAGCCTTCGAGTTGAACCAGCTTGATCATTTCGGCCACCCGATCGGCGGTTTCTGCAGCGCAAACCCCGTCACGCCGCAGCCCGTAGCCGATGTTTTTTTCGACATTCATGTGCGGAAATAGCGCGTATGATTGAAACATCATATTTGTCGGGCGCAGGTTAGCAGGCACATTGGCCATGTTCTGGCCGTCAATTTCAATGCTGCCGCTGGTCGGTGTCTCAAAGCCCGCCAACATGCGCAGCAATGTGGTTTTGCCACAGCCCGATCCGCCAAGCAGACAAAACAGCTCTTCTCGATAAATATCGAGTGAAACATTATCAACCACCACAGAATCCCCGAAATTTTTGGTTATGTTTGTGATGCGGATGAACGGGGTCTGGCTTTGCTCAAGCCACGGCTTTGCGCCTTCCGAAATTTTTTGTGTCTGCTCCAACCGTGCCCCCAATTCCGGTTCCTGCTGCCACGTTTTATAGAGGCCGCAGGAAAATTCCAGCGCCTATTGGCCGGTTTTAATGTTGGTCCAAATCCGTGTCATAATCCGGTCGGTTTTTTTGTCGTAAACCATCGCCGTCCATAATCTGGATTTAACCTCATCCGACGGAAAGATGCCCGGGTCGCCCGTAATTTCAGGGTCAATCAGCGGCAAGGAGGCAAGATTGGCATTGGCATACCAGACATAATTGGTATTATTTGCCGCGATCTGCGGATCCATCATAAAATTAAGAAATTTATGCGCGGCCGCTTTGTTGGGCGCATCCACCGGAATGGCCAGCATATCAATCCACTGCAATGCGCCTTCTTTTGGAATGCTGTAGTTGATCTTGACACCGTTTTGCGCCTCGGCTGCGCGATCACGCGCCTGAAATACGTCACCGGACCAACCCATTGCCAAACAAATATCACCATTGGCAAGGTCGCTAATATATTGCGATGAATGGAAATAGCGCACGTATGGGCGGATAGTTTTAACCAGCTCCGCAGCCTTTTCAAAATCGGCACGATCCTTTGATTGCGGGTTTAGGCCCAGAAAATTCATCGCGGCGGGCAGAATTTCGACAGGTGCATCCAGCAATGCAATGCCGCAATCTTGCAGTTTTGCCGCATTTTCAGGGTCAAACAGCAACGCCCAGCTGTCGGTTGGCGCATCATCGCCCAGACGTGCCTTTATCATCTCAATATTATAACCCAACCCCGTGGTGCCCCACATATGTATCGTGGCGTGCAGATTTCCGGGGTCATACTGTGCGGCGGCGGCCATCAATGACGGGTCCATGTGTTTCAAATTGGGCAGCAACGATTTATCCAGCTTGGCGTAAACCCCGGCCCCAATTTGGCGCTGCATAAAATCGGCCGTGGGAACCACAACATCATAACCCGAATTGCCGGCCAGAAGCTTGGCCTCGAGCACCTCGTTGCTGTCATACACATCGTAAATGACCTTAATTCCGGTGGCTTCTTCAAACAATGCAATGGTGTCTTCGGCGATGTAATCAGACCAATTATAAACGTGCAGAACACCTTCTGCATAAGTGGCATTCGCACAAAAGGCAGCAAGCGCCGTAGCGGTTAATATTTTTCTCATTTTATTCTCCAGAGAGTGTTTGATGTTATTTTGGTGAATATCATTTCGAAATTTGACGGGTTGTGCAAGCGCTCTCTGAAAATTTGCGCGTAAAAACAGCCGGGGATGATCCAATAACAGA
>CAYYXZ010000017.1:0-14652 GCA_964475715.1 uncultured Marinosulfonomonas sp.
TCATGCCGCCCAATTCATCGACTTCACAGATGATTTTCCAGGCTTCATCGGCCAGATCGGCCGTCAGTTTTTCCACATAATAAGAGCCGGCCAACGGATCAACCACCTTGGTTACGCCGGTTTCATTTTGCAAAATCAGCTGGGTGTTGCGCGCAATTCTGGCCGAGAAATCAGTCGGCAGCGCAATGGCCTCGTCAAAGGCGTTGGTGTGCAACGATTGCGTGCCGCCCAAAACCGCGCTCATCGCCTCGTATGCGGTGCGCACCACATTGTTATAAGGATCCTGCTCTTGCAACGACACCCCCGAAGTTTGGCAATGGGTGCGCAACATCAAGGATTTTTCCTGTTTGGGGTTAAACTCGCTCATAATCCGGTGCCACAAAAAACGTGCGGCGCGCAGCTTGGCGACCTCCATGAAAAAATTCATCCCGATGGCAAAAAAGAACGATAAACGCCCCGCAAACGCATCCACATCCATACCCCGATCAAGGGCTACGCGCACATATTCGCGACCGTCGGCCAAGGTAAAGGCAAGCTCCTGCACCAAATTGGCACCCGCTTCTTGCATGTGATAGCCGGAAATTGAAATGGAATTGAATTTAGGCATGTTTTTTGATGTAAATTCAATGATATCGGCGACGATCCTCATGCTTGGCTCTGGCGGATAAATATAGGTATTGCGCACCATAAATTCCTTTAGCACATCATTTTGAATGGTGCCCGACAGGGTGGCACGGTCCACGCCCTGCTCTTCGCCCGCCACAATAAAGCTGGCCAAAATCGGAATAACAGCGCCGTTCATCGTCATGGAAACGCTGACTTTTTCCAACGGAATCCCGTCAAACAAAACCTTCATATCCTCGACACTGTCAATCGCCACGCCAGCCTTGCCAACATCGCCGACAACACGGGCATGATCGCTGTCATAACCGCGATGCGTGGCCAGATCAAAGGCCACCGAAACCCCCTGCTGACCCGCGGCCAAGGCACGGCGATAAAACGCGTTGCTTTCTTGCGCCGTGGAAAAACCGGCATATTGGCGGATGGTCCAGGGCCGACCCGTATACATTGTCGAGCGCGGCCCACGCGTAAACGGCACCTCGCCGGGCATGCTGCCCATATGCTGCAAACCCTTGATATCATCGGCTGTGTAAACCGGCTGCACCGAAATACCCTCGGGCGTTTGCCACGTCAGGCCATCCAAAGACCGCCCTCGCAGCTCGCTTGTGGCCCGCTTAGCCCACGCTTCTTTCTTCTGGCTCATTGAATTGTCCTCTTTGATTGGCTTGTGGGCGCAGATGTATCCCTGCTGCACCACGCGCCGTATTACCACGCGCCGTATTTTCCACATATGTCGCAATGCCATCGGCACCTTCGCGCAACCAAGTGATATCTTCGTTATATTGCTGTCTGAAGGCGGCCAGATGATCGCCACCAAAAGGCTGCCAACGGTTTTCATTTGCCATCAGGCTCGCAACATTGTCCAGCCCCCCCCGACCCTGTAAAACCTGCCGCATTTTAGCAGGCCCCGCAGAGGCATTATGCCACTCATCGCGCCCGCGCATCTGGGGCGGCACAACACCGCCATTCATCGCCGCCAACTGGGCATCGGCTTGGCCGATCAACCCCTCAAAGGGCCACACAACCAGATCGGCACGCGGGAAAACCGCCGCGACCTCGTTTATGATATCGCGCCAGCGCCGGGGCTGGGTGACAAGCCGGTCCAGCATCGCCGCATTGGGCTGCGAACGCCCCCGCTCCAACATGAAGGACAGCACCGAAACCCAGTATTTATCATAAGATCGAACCGAAAATGCCACCCGTTTGCAACGCTGCGCAAAAGCCGCCGAAAACCGCGTCAGCCGCGGCGCTGCATCGGGGTATAATTTGGCTTGGCCCAGATTATTGCTCATCGAACCAATCATGTTTTCTTCGCTGACAATCAACGATTGAACCCCGGATAATGCCAGCCGGTCCAGCTCCATCCGGATAAGACCACAAGATCGCTCGCCACGCAGCACCGCGTCATAGCTAAGATCCGCCGGCTTTTTGACAAGACCCGAAAACAGCCCCGAACGCGTGCGGCTTGGTCCCCAGAATTCGGTGCCAATTTCATTTAAATTGTCGCGGTTGTTTTCCAGATAGACCTGCAGGGTTGTCGTGCCCGTGCGATGGGCCCCCAGATGCAGAATGACGTCTACCAAAAATAAAACTCCGCCAGAAATGACGGACTGTGCCGTCTGAAAATAGTGCTTCAGACCCCACATTAGGACGCCACCGTAATCAGGCGATTAACGCAAATGTATTTTAAGAAAGCGCGATCTCCGATTGCCCTGCTTTGAAGGCCGTTACCCCTTCCCTTGCTAAGGCAACGCATAGAGTTTGACGCATTACCCACTGTTATTGTTGAATTTAACAGCGGAAAACTATCTGAAAAATATTGGCAATATTTAATTATTTTCCCATGCCGAATTTGCGCAAAAGCCCCATCACGTCCCGATCCGGCTTGAAAAGACAACCCAAAGACCGGGAAGAATGAAACTATTTGCGCAGCTAAACTCATTCAAACTCCATAATCACATCGTCAACCGCCAGACTGTCACCGGCAGCCGCATTGATTTTTGTCACCACGGTTTTCTTTTCGGCCCGCAGGATATTTTCCATTTTCATCGCCTCTACCGTGCAAAGCGCCTGCCCTTCCTGCACCTCGTCCCCGACCGCCACGCCAACCGAAACGATCAGACCGGGCATCGGGCAAAGCAGCAATTTCGAGGTATCCGGCGGCATTTTTTCCGGCATCAATTTGGCCAGTTCGGCCTGACGCGGGCTGCGCACAAATACTTTCAAATCAGCACCGCGAAGCCGCAAACGAAAACCGCTGGAAATTTTGCCAACTTTAAGCACCAGATCCGAGCCATCCACATCCAGCAACGCCAAACTTTGGCCCGGCACCCAATCAGATGCCACCCGCAAACGGCTGCCATCCTCAAAGCCAACCGTGGCCCCCATCGGATCGGCATCAATCGTCACCGCCATGCTTTGATCTTGCAGGCTGACGACCCAATCCTTGCCGACTTTCCGTTCGTGATTATCCATGCGCCCCGAAACCCGGGTGCGCCGAATTTCAGCCACCCGATACATCGCCGCCGCCGAAGCCGCCACGCGTTTTAGCATCGCATCGGGCAATTTCACCCCCTCGAAACCATCCGGGAATTCTTCTTCGATAAAGGCCGTCGTCATGGTGCCCGAGGTGAATTTTTCATGCTCCATCACCGCCGATAAAAACGGCAGATTGTGGCCAATTCCCTCAATTTCAAAGCTGTCCAGCGCCACGCGCATAGCCTCGATGGCCTGATCGCGCCGAGGTGCCCAAGTGCAAAGTTTGGCAATCATCGGATCATAATACATCGAAATCTCGCCGCCCTCGAAAACCCCGGTGTCATTGCGCACAACTCGGGTTTTTGTGACGATTTCGGCAGGCGGGCGGTAACGCGTCAGACGGCCGATCGAGGGCAGAAAATTGCGATACGGATCCTCGGCATAAAGCCGACATTCGATCGACCAGCCGTTCAGTTTAACATCATCCTGCGTGAGCGACAGTTTTTCGCCGTAAGCCACCTTGATCATTTCCTCGACCAAATCAACGCCGGTGATCAATTCGGTCACCGCATGTTCAACCTGCAAGCGCGTGTTCATTTCCAGAAAGTAGAAATTGCGATCCCCGTCGACAATAAATTCAACCGTGCCCGCGCTGGGATAATCCACCGCCTTGGCCAGCATTACGGCCTGCTCGCCCATTTTTTTACGGGTGGCTTGGTCTAGAAACGGGCTGGGCGCTTCTTCGATTACTTTTTGGTTGCGCCGCTGGATCGAGCATTCGCGCTCGTTCAGATAAATGCAATTGCCATGGCTGTCGGCCAGCAGCTGAATTTCGATGTGGCGCGGCTGGGTGATGAATTTTTCGATAAAAATCCGGTCATCGCCAAAACTGCTGGCGGCCTCGCGTTTCGAGCTGGCAAAACCTTCAACCGTTTGCGCGTCATTCCAAGAAATCCGCATGCCTTTGCCGCCACCACCCGCGCTGGCTTTGATCATCACCGGATAGCCGATTTCATTTGAAATTTTCACCGCCTCGGTATCATCCGCGATCTCGCCCATGTAGCCCGGAACGATGGAAACGCCGGCCTCTTGGGCGATTTTTTTACTGGTGATTTTGTCGCCCATGCTTTGGATCGCACCAACGGGAGGGCCGATAAATGCCACACCCTCGGCCGCCAAAGCCTCGGCGAACAGTTTGTTTTCGCTTAAAAAACCATAACCCGGATGCACAGCCTGCGCGCCGGTTTGACGGACCGCATCCAGCACCTTGTCAATCACGATGTAGGATTCAGCGGCAGGCGAGGCGCCAATATGCACAGCCTCGTCGGCCATTTTGACATGCAGCGCGGATTTATCGGCATCCGAATAAATCGCCACCGTTTTAATGCCCATTTTGCGGGCAGATTTTATCACCCGACAGGCAATTTCACCACGGTTGGCAATCAGTATCTTTTTGAACATCTAACAGGCCTTTCTTTAACTGTTCTGGCGGCTTTAACAGCGCGATTATTTAATAACTTGCCCGCAGTGAGTGGGGGGCCACGCAAAAAGCAACCACCTCAGCGCAAAGGCTAGGGTGGCTGTTTTGAACGTAATAGTCAGGTTGTCGGTTAGTTTAGTGCGCCGGTTAACACAGGTTAACGTCGTCGCATAATGCGCCAGCGGTGCCACCAATGAGCGCGCCGGTAAGGGCGCTACCACCTGTAACATCGGAAATGACGGCACCGGCAACCGCACCGGCGGCCGCGCGCTCAACGTCATTGGACAGACAGCCCGCAAGCGGGATAATAAGGAATGCCGCAAGGGCAAAGCGTTTGATCTGCATTTTTTTGTGCCTCTTTTATTGGTTATAATTGCCCCAAAGTTTAATGCAAAATCAAAGCCGTGAGAATCTCTTAAGTTTTTCAGCCAATTATGGGCAATATCCCGCTTGAACGCGCCGCACACACACACACCGCGTTGCCGTAAAAAAAATGGTCCGGCCCTGAAAGGACCGAACCAGATAGTAGGGGAAGGGTAACGGTATTGACTAGTACAAACAGATGCGCTGAATACGGCATCTGCTATGGGTTTCATACTGAACAAACCATCGCCGCTAGAAAAGGGGGCAAAGCCAAAGCGCCTATTTTGGGCAGATTTACGCCAAAATTGCTGGGGCAGTGGCCAATTCACGCCGACTCTCCAACTTCAAACACATCGGGAAAAGACGCGCGGGCCAATTTTTCATTGATTACAAGCAGCGCATCATAGCAAGAATAATCAAACGGATCTTGCCCCATCAGAACCTCGCGGCCAAACAGCCATGACAAACGGCCCCCGTCCAGATTGCCCCGCTCAAACGGCTGATCGCCGAAATGCTGCCAAAGTGCAGCCATAAATGCTGCATCCGCGCGTTTGTCGACCGGTCGCCGATCCGCAAAGCGTTCACGTCGAATCAAAGGGGTGATACCCTTTTTATTCGCACGTCTAATGATGAATTGAAAATCTGTGCCCGGTAATCGTCCGGGAAAGCCGCGATGTTTTAACACATAAACCCCCTGTTATTTAAGGGCCCGCATAAATCCATGGCATTGCTTGGGGCAGTGTTTGGAGCGGGCCGCAAAGCCCGCCCCGAAGATATTTTAGTATTTAGTCGAAGGTTGCTCAACAACCACTGGTTCGCCAACGAAAACGGCTTCTTCTTGTTGCGCGCAAGCTGATACAACGAAAAACAGGCCCAGGGCCACAACTGCTTTGATGCTATTTGACATCTTAGTCTCCTAATATTTTTTAAAAAGCCAACGCAGCCACAAAAGCGCGCCAGCCGGTTTGATAAGTTACAGGTTTCACTGATGTAACCTAATGGCACGATAAAGCAATTACTATTTGATGCAAAGCTTGCTCTGCCTGATATAGCGCATTGTGGCGTGATTGCATCAATATGATGATCAAGAGGCGGCAAAACGCGCATATTTCCGTCCCGCATGGCTAAAACTCACCCTCGACACAGCGAATCCCCTCGACCGCAAACGCATCAATGTATTGCGTCGCATTCGGATCGGCCTTGCCAAATTCAACAACAATATCGGAAATCGAGATCACAATTCTGTCCACATCGCGGTTTTGGTCGCGCAGATTGGGCAGGGCCGATTTTTCACAAAGATAGTGCAAATCCGGCGCGGCCCGATCAAAGCTGACAAGCCCCCCGTCGCGCGAAATATCCGGCGCAATATAACGGAACCGATAAGTGTTCTGCGCGCCCTCCTGCTCCCAGATCACCTCGTGAAAGGTGACGCTTTGGCCCGATGGCACGGGTATTGTTGCCGCCACCGCGACCACCGTGGAAAGGCATAAAAACAATACAGCAATTTTAACCGGATATTTCAATCAATTCATGCCCTTACAGCGGAATATTGCTATGTTTCTTCCACGGCATCTGCTGCTTTTTACCCCGCAACGAGGCAAATGCACGGCAAATCCGCTTGCGCGTTGCACTGGGCTGGATCACCTCGTCAACAAAGCCGCGTTCCGCCGCCACAAACGGGTTGGCAAAACGATCCTCGTAATCCTTGGTGTGTTCGGCGATCTTTTCAGCATCGCCCAAATCGGCGCGGTGGATGATTTCGGTGGCCCCCTTGGCCCCCATCACCGCAACCTGCGCAGATGGCCAAGCATAGTTGAAATCGCCGCGCAAATGTTTTGACGACATCACAACATAGGCCCCGCCGTAGGCCTTGCGCGTGATCAGCGTCACCTTTGGCACCGTTGCCTCGCCGTAAGCAAACAGCAGTTTTGCGCCGTGCTTGATGATACCGTTATATTCCTGCGAAGTTCCGGGCAGAAATCCGGGCACATCGACCAATGTCAAAATCGGAATTTCAAATGCGTCACAAAACCGCACAAACCGCGCCGCCTTGCGCGAGCTGTCAATATCCAGACACCCGGCCAGAACCATCGGTTGATTGCCCACCACCCCAACAGTCGATCCCTCAAGCCGGATAAAGCCGGTCAGGATATTCTTGGCATGCTCTTGCTGAATTTCGTAAAAATCACCCTCGTCCGCCAGCTTCAAAATCAGCTCTTTCATGTCATAAGGCGCGTTTACATTGTCGGGCACCAAAGTATCAAGACTGCTGTCCAGCCGCTTCGGGTCATCGAAAAACGGGCGCACCGGCACTTTGGATTTGTTGTTCATCGGCAAAAAATCGAACAGACGGCGCACTTCGGACAATGCCTCGACATCATTTTCAAACGCCCCGTCGGCCACCGATGATTTTTTGGTGTGGGTGATCGAGCCACCCAGATCTTCGGCCGAGACCACTTCGTTGGTGACGGTTTTCACCACATCAGGGCCGGTGACAAACATGTAAGAGCTGTCTTTGACCATGAAAATAAAATCGGTCATGGCCGGCGAATACACCGCGCCGCCCGCACATGGCCCCATGATCAGACTAATCTGGGGCACCACGCCGGATGCGGTAATATTGCGCTGGAACACCTCGCCATAACCGGCCAACGAATCCACGCCTTCTTGAATGCGCGCGCCGCCGCTGTCTTTTATACCGATCACAGGCGCGCCGTTTTGCATGGCCATATCCATGATCTTGCAAATTTTCCGGGCGTGGGTTTCCGATAATGAGCCACCAAAAACCGTGAAATCCTGCGAATACACATAAACCATGCGCCCGTTAATCGTGCCCCATCCGGTGATCACGCCATCGCCGGCATATTGCTGTTTTTGCATGTCAAAATCGGTGCAACGGTGGGCCATGAACATATCGAATTCCTCGAATGATCCCTCATCCAGCAGCAATTCAACCCGCTCGCGCGCCGTCAGCTTGCCTTTGGAATGCTGGGCATCAATCCGGCGCTGTCCGCCACCCAATCGGGCCTGATCACGCCGCGTTTCTAATTCTTGCAGGATATCTCTCATTGCGCACACCTTTTTAACGAAATCTGAAACAGGCTATACTCGATTCTCCGAAAAACAAAGCAGATTTCAGCGTATTTACAAAGTTACAGCACGTCACATATTGTAAATATTCAAATCATCCGGCGCGTCAGCCACTCCAGTTCTGGTTAATTCTGTGTGTTTCTGTGTAGTTCTGTGCATTTACGCACGCTTACCTTGCGAAAAAACACCAATAGACAGAACCGCGCATCACAGATAGCATCCAGAAAATGCAAAACACCACCAAGCCGCGCTACCTTGATCGCGCCAGCCCACCTCATATTTCGACGCTGATTATGATCACCGGCCTTTCGGCGCTGGTGTTAAGTGTGTTTTTACCCGCCCTTCCCGAAATGGCCGAGCATTTCGGCACAGATTATCGCCTGATGCAGCTTTCCTTGGCGCTTTATCTGGGGGCCAGCGCCTTGATACAGCTTTTTATCGGCCCGATCTCGGATCGTTTTGGCCGCCGCCCGGTGATTTTAACGGCCTCGGCGCTGTTTTTACTGGCAACACTGGGCTGCATTTTCGCCCCCAACATCACGGTTTTTCTGGTTTTTCGCACGGCCCAAGCGGTAATCGCAATAAACATGGCCCTTAGCCGCGCCGTGGTGCGCGATATGGTGCCCGATGCCCAAGCCGCCTCGATGATCGGTTATGTCACCATGGCCATGTCGCTGGCACCGATGGTCGGGCCGTTCTTTGGCGGATTATTAAGCAGTTATTTCGGCTGGACAGCCAGCTTTTGGCTGCTGTTCATTCTGGGCTGCATGGTGCTGGTGCTGGCTTGGCGCGATTTGGGCGAAACGGCAACCACACGAAGCACCAGCTTTGCCGCACAATTTCGCCAATACCCCGAATTGCTGCTCTCGCGCCGGTTTTGGGGCTACTGCCTTTCATCCGCCTTTGCGGCGGGCGCGTTTTTTGCCTATCTGGGCGGAGCGGCATTTATCGGAAGCGAGCTGTTTGGCATGAATGCCGTCTGGATCGGGTTGTCCTTTGGCGCGGTGACTTCCGGCTACATGCTCGGAAATTTTATCTCGGGGCGCTTTTCGATCCGCTTTGGCATTAATAGAATGATATTGGCCGGCACCAGCATCGCCACAATCGGCATCAGCATTTCACTGCTGCTGTTTTGGCTGGGGCTGGGATCGTCGGGCGTATTTTTCAGCTTTATGGTGCCGATCGGATTGGGCAACGGCATGACATTGCCCAACGCCAGCGCCGGCATGTTATCGGTGCGCCCCCATCTTGCCGGCACGGCTTCCGGGCTGGGAGGTGCGATTTTAATTGGTGGAGGTGCCGCGCTTTCGGCCCTGTCGGGCGCATTCTTAACGGTTGAAACCGGAGCGATGCCGCTGCTTGTTATCATGACCCTCAGCTCGCTCGCAGCAACAGTTGCCATCCTTTATGTGATCCGGCGCGAGCGCCAGAACTTACACCTTGCATCCTGATATTTGCGGTTTTCTGCCCTGCCCGATCCTGCGCGATCCTGCGCGATGCAGACCTAACCCGCAGCCAAAATCATCGACCAGATTTTATCCTTTAGCCCCATGCGCTGTTTGCGCATAGAAACCATATTCAGATCATCGGTTGGCTCTACGTTGGTTTCGGCCCGATGCACGGCGTGATTGATCTCGTGATATTCATCAAAAAGCCTGGCAAAATGCGCATCTTCCTGCTTCATTTTGCGCATTTGTTCAACCCGGTCAGGGAATTCTTCGGCCAGCTCATGCGGCGTGTGTGACATGCGGTTTCCTTTCCTACTGTGGCCAGTATAAAACAAATAAAAATTAGCCGCCTTGATCTTGATCAGCTTTTTAAAATTTTAAATATTGCCGTTAACGCTGCGCAGTTTTCCAATCTGGATGTGTCCAGTTTTGCGCCTTGATTGGCGTCAACATACCGCGCCCCAAAATGTGATCCGCCGCTTTTTCGCCCGTCATAATTGATGGCGCGTTCAGATTGCCGTTGGGGATACGCGGAAAAATACTGCTGTCGGCAAGACGCAAATTATCAACCCCAATCACCCGACATTCAGGATCAACCACCGCATTTATATCATCCGCCGCCCCCATTCGCGCCGTGCCGCAAGGATGAAAGGCGCTTTCGGCATGTTGGCGAATGAAACTGTCCAGCTCGTCGTCGCTTTGCAAAGCGTGGCCTGGCTGGATCTCATGCTTCACATAAGGCGCAAAGGCGTCTTGGGCAAATATCTCGCGGGTCAGGCGGATGCAGGCGCGAAAATCCTGCCAATCCTGATCTTGCGACATGTAATTAAACCGGATTTTAGGCGCCACTTCAGGGTCCGCGCTGGCCAATGTCACCGCCCCACGCGCGGCCGATCGCATCGGGCCGACATGAGCCTGAAAACCATGGCCTCCGGCGGCGACCGTGCCATCATAACGCACCGCAATGGGCAGGAAATGATACTGGATATCGGGGTATTTCACCCCTGCCCGACTGCGAATAAAGGCAGCCGATTCAAACTGGTTACTGGCACCCATTCCGGTTTTGCTAAACAGCCATTGCGCCCCGATCCGCGCCTTGGAAATCAGGTTCCAATACCGAAATAAAGTGATGGGCAGCTTTGAAGCAAACTGAATGTAAAGCTCCAGATGATCCTGCAAATTGCCGCCAACACCGGGGCGATCGGCCACCAGATCAATGCCATGCTCCGCCAGATGCGCCGCAGGGCCAATGCCCGACAACATCAACAGCTTTGGCGAATTTATCGACGAGGCCGCAAGGATCACCTCGCAATTTGCCGTGATCTGTTCAACCTGACCGGCACGCATCACTTCCACACCGCAGGCACGCCCGTTTTTAATGATCACCCGTCGCGCCAACGCATTGATAACATTGCAATTAAATTGTTTTAACGCAGGGCGCAAATAGGCATTGGCACCAGACCATCGTCGCCCCTTCCAGACGGTTTGATCCATCGGGCCAAAGCCTTCTTGTTGCTGACCGTTATAGTCATCGGTGACGGGGTAGCCCGCCTGCTGGCCGGCCTTGACAAAAGCGCTAAACAGCGGGTTTTTACGCGGGCCGCGCGTGACATGCAGCGGGCCGTTTTGACCGCGCCACAACGCATCACCGCCATGGCCGCCCGCGTGCCAGTTTTCCATGCGTTTGAAATAGGGCAACACATCACCATAGCCCCAACCGCGCGCGCCCTGCTTGGCCCAGTGATCGTAATCATGCGCATTGCCGCGCACATAAACCATGCCATTCACCGAGGACGAGCCGCCAATCACCTTGCCCCGCGGACAAACCAGTTTCCGGTTGCCCAGATGCGGTTCCGGCTCGGACATAAAACCCCAATCGTAACGCCCCATATTCATCGGATATGACAGGGCCGCGGGCATCTGGATAAGGGGGCCAACATCACTGCCGCCGTGCTCGATCACCAACACCGATGCGCCCGACTCGCCAAGACGATAGGCCATAGCGCAACCGGCCGATCCGGCCCCGACAATAACGTAATCTGCCTGCATTGCTTATTCCTTAAAACGGCGCATCAACCGGCCCCATCGCCACATAAACCGATTTGATCTGGCTATAATGCTCAATCGCGGCCTTGGAATTTTCACGCCCGATCCCCGACATTTTCACCCCGCCAAACGGGGCCTGAACCGGGGCCAGATTATAGGTGTTGATCCAGCAGGATCCGGCCTCAAGCGCATGAACCACACGGTGCGCGCGGGTTAAATCCGAGGTGAACACACCGCCGGCCAAACCAAAGGCTGTATCGTTGGCGCGCCGGATCACTTCGGCCTCGTCACTAAAATCCAGCACCGACATTACAGGGCCGAATATTTCGTCTTTGGCGATGGTCATGCCGTCAGAAACATCTGCAAAAACAGTGGGTTGAATAAAAAATCCATCGCGTTCAAGCACGGCACCACCGCAAATCAGGCGCGCGCCTTCTGCCAGACCTTTGTCAATATAGCGCTGCACAATATTTAGCTGAGCGCCAGAAACCAGCGGCCCGAAATTGGTGGCCTGATCCAGCGGATCACCAATCACGGCCGCCTCGACGCGCTGTTTCAAAAGGGCCAAAAACGCCTGTTTGATACCGCTCTGCACAAACACCCGGGTGCCGTTGGAGCAGACCTGACCCGAGCTGTAAAAATTGCCCAAAATCGCCCCGCTTACCGCGTCTTGCAGATTGGCGTCATCAAAAATAATCAAGGGCGATTTGCCGCCCAATTCCATGCTGACCTGCTTCATTTTCGCCGCCGCTGCCGCGTAAACTTTTTTGCCCGTTGATACCGATCCCGTCAACGAAACCTTGGCAACGCGGTCGTCCGTCACCAATGCGCCGCCAACTTCTCCCGTGCCCTGAACCACGTTGAAAACACCGGCAGGCAAACCGGATTCGTGCAAGATTTCAGCCAGTTTCAGAGCCGAAAGCGGCGTGGTTTCGGAGGGTTTGAAAACCATGGAATTGCCGCAAGCCAGCGCAGGCGCGCCTTTCCAGCAGGCAATCTGAATCGGGTAATTCCAAGCCCCGATCCCGACGCAAACCCCAAGGGCTTCGCGGATTGTGTAGACAAAATCACCGCCCCCCAACGAAATATGTTCGCCCGTCAAGCTGCCCGCCAGCCCGCCGAAATATTCCAGCGCATCGGCCCCCGATGTGGCATCGGCCACCAGCGTTTCTTGCAAGGGTTTGCCGGTGTCCAGCGTTTCCAGCACGCTAAGATCATGGTTGCGATCACGCAGAATATCGGCGGCACGGCGCAAAATACGCCCCCGTTCGGTGCCCGAAGTTTTGGCCCATTCAATCTGGGCGAATTTGGCGCTATCCAAGGCCATGTTAACCACGTTTTCGGTTGCCCCGTAAAGGCGCGCGATCAGTTTTCCCGTGGCGGGGTAAATCACCTCGATCGGGGGGCCGGATTTGTCTTCGATATATTCTCCATTGATGAAATGGCTGGCTGTGGGTTGGGCGTTGGGGATCATGATTTTATGCCTCCGGCAGGGATATTTTGAGAACAGTAATGCGATAATATCTGCTCAAGTTGCATCAGCACGCGATCTGTTGGCGCATTTGAATTGGGCACCGCAGGTTGCAGCGCATAGCGGATATAAAAGCCATCAATCAAGGCCGAAATAATGCAGGCGGCATCGTCGGCGTTGCCCCCGATCAGCGGGCGAAAATCATGCACAAGATTTGAGTGCAGGCGGCGTTGGTAAATATCAAGCAAGCGTTTTGTATCAGGAGATTTACGGGCCATAACATAGAAATTCATCCAAGCACCGATCACATCGTTGCGGAAATTTTCAGGCCCGAAACTGGCGCGGATTATCGCCTGAAGACGGGCGCGCGGCGTGGTGGCGGCGTGCAGCCCCTTGCGCACCTGTGCGGCGTAAAGGCGTAAAATGTGGCGCATGGCGGCGATGAATATTTGCTCTTTGCTGCCAAAATAGTGATGCGCCAGCGCCGATGACATGCCGGCCCGTTTGGCGATCTGGCTGACCGTCACGTCCAATGATCCCGCCCGCCCGATTTCGCTGATCGTTGCGCGCATCAAGGCGTTGCGCCGTATCGGTTCCATTCCTAATTTGGGCATGAAATATGTTTGGGGTATTTTTATTGACTCGTCAATCAATAAAAATCTAGGCTTTGGTGGCCACATCTGGCGGCGTCCGGTTTTTGCGTTTCAAAACCGACTCGCGCCAAGTGATAAAACTGACAGACGCCAAAATAACCAACCCGCCAAGCACCACCCAGCCATCCACCGGTTCCCCAAACACAAACACCCCCAACGCCGTGGCCCAAACCAGTTGCAAAAACGTCACCGGCTGCGTTACCGTCATCGGGGCCGCGCGAAAGGCAAGCGTCATGGTAAAGTGGCCGGTGGTGGCAAAAGCGGCCACCAAAAACAGCCACAAAAGTTGGGTAAACGTGGGCGTGACCCATTGGGCAATGGCAAACGGGGCAAGGCCAATCGGCACCATGATCGACAACATTGCAACCACCACCGCCGGGCTGGTCTGATCGGCCATGTGTTTGGCAATCAGGTAAGAGACCGCAAATAAAATGGCCGTTCCAAGCATGGCGATGTGGCCAATCGAGACTTCTCGAAAGCCGGGGCGCAAGATGATCAGCGCCCCGATCAGGGCCACAACAATTGCAAGAATGCGGCGAAAGGCCAGTTTTTCGCCCAAGAACAGCGCCGCGCCGATGGTGACGTAAATCGGAGCCAGATAATTCATTGCCGTGACATCGGCGATCGGAATTTTGGTCATGGCGAAAAACCACAGGGCTACCCCCAAAGCATGCGCCAAACCACGCCAACCAAACAGCGTGATCTGGCGACGATTTAAATTGGCCCTAAACAGTGGACGCAGCATCAGGATTAAAAACACCAGCCCCAAAATATAGCGCAAAAACGCGGCCTGCACCGGGGGCAGATCATTGCCGATATGTTTGACAATTCCGGTCACGGCGACAAACATCAGGCCCGTGACCAGCATCCAGGTTATGCCCCAAACCGGGCGTTGATTATCATGTGCGTTTTGCATCCGTGCAATGGATATCACAGGGCAGGTTTTGGCAAGGATCATTTCAGCAAAAGCAAGGCCGCGATCAACCACATGGTTAGCGCCAC